>JAEZRL010000459.1 GCA_023440945.1 Bacteroidota bacterium | reverse complement strand
CTACAATTACAACATTCTTTGATTCGAGTGAAAAGCTTGCAAGAAAAGATGAAGAACTACGTTTGGCAAACAAGATTTTTGTTGCGAGTAAATTTACTGCTTCAACATTGAAAGAGTTTCCTGGTTTGTTAGCGCCGGCAGAAATAATACCTTATGGATTTCCTGCAATCAATCAAACTCAAAAATTTGCCTGTAATACCACACATCGTCCTTTAAAAATGTTGTTTGTTGGAAGCTTGAGCCAACGAAAAGGCATAGCTGATCTTTTTAAAGTTGCAAACAAATTAGGTGCTCATGCAGAATTAACAGTGGTAGGTCAAAAAACAGTATCTGATTGTAATGCTTTAAATACTGAGCTATCAAAACATAAGTGGATACCCGGTTTACCCCATTCCGAAATTTTAAAACTGATGCAAAGGTCTGATATATTGATTTTTCCTTCCTTATTCGAAGGTTTCGGACTTGTTATAACAGAAGCAATGTCGCAAGGCACACCAGTAATAACAACGGAAAGAACAATAGGTCCTGATATTATTAGAGACGGCGAGAATGGGTGGCTGATAAAAGCAGGTTGTACCGATAGCCTTTTATCAGGTATCGAAAAACTGCTTTATAATTTCAGGTATATCTCTGATGTTGGTTATGCAGCACGTGAAACAGCAAGATGCAGGCCCTGGTCGGTTTATGGGAAAGAACTAACTGCAGCAATAAAAAGATATGTTCAATAGCAAAAAAAGAATGAATACATTTTTGATAAATACACCACGTTCAGTGCCTGCAAAATATCTCAGGAACAATGCAACTACTGCTGATGTAGATAAAGCGCTTAAGCAAGGAATATGGGTGTATTTTCTCCTATTAATCTTTGAAGGTGCTTTACGAAAATGGCTTCTTCCTTTTCTTGCCACGCCACTATTAATTGTACGTGATCCGCTTGCAATATGGCTTCTTTGTACAGCTTGGAAACGAGGCTTTTTCCCCTGGAACGGCTGGGTTATAACTTTATTTTGCGTTTCAGTAATAGGCATTTACACGGCTGTTCTTTTCGGCCATGGAAATCTTTTTGTAGCACTTTATGGTTCTCGCATAATGTTCATTCACTTCCCGGTCATCTTTATTATTGGACATTTTTTTACGAAAGATGATGTTATTCGAATGGGTATTGTTATACTGAAAATGTCTATCTGTATGACATTGCTTATCGCTATTCAATTTTATAGTCCTCAAACGGCTTGGGTAAACCAGGGACTTGGCGGTGATATGGAAGGAATAGGTTTCGGCGAAGTAATGGACTTCTTTCGACCTTCAGGTACATTTTCTTTTACAAATGGTGTTTCACTCTTTTACGGACTTACCAGTTGTTTTGTATTTTACTTTTGGTTTAACACATCAAAAATAAATTTTACTATACTCGTCGCTTCAACTATTGGTTTATTAGCCGCCATTCCTTTATCTATCAGCCGCGGTTTATTTTTTCAAACAGGTGTTGCCATTCTTTTCACATTAGTAGCTGTTTTAAGAAGGCCGGAGTATTTTAATAAAATAATATTAATTGCAGTAGCAGCGTTCATTGTTGCATCAGCTTTATCGTTAACTTCTTTTTTCAAAACTGCAACCACCGTTTTCGAATACCGTTTTACCTCCGCAAATGAAGAAGAAGGAGGAGTAGATGGTATATTAGTAACACGTTATTTTGGCGAAATGATAAGGCCTATTACCCGCTCTTTAAGCCAGCCTTTATTTGGTTATGGTTTAGGTTTAGGGACGAACGTGGGAAGCATGCTAATAGCCGGCGACAGGCTTTATTTGGTGGCAGAAGGGGAGTGGGAAAGAACATTTGGAGAATTAGGTCCTATTCTTGGGCTCATGGTAGTATTGGTTAGGGTAAGTTTAGCCGCAAGTATTGCTTTTCGTTCATATAAAAAACTATCGGATGGAGATTTACTTCCGTGGCTGCTTTTAAGTTTTGGACTCTTAACAATTCCCCAAGCACAATGGGCTCAGCCAACTTCTTTAGGCTTTTGTATTTTAATTGCAGGATTATCACTTGCATCTCTAAATGAAAAAGAAACTACAGATAAGAAAATTCGTTTAGCAAAACAAAAATTTCATCTTCAATTCAGATATAATTAATTTTTCTGAGCCTTGAATATTGTTTTCTTTTCGCATCCTCTTTTTTTAAAAATTGCAAGCATGAATCGCTTTATGCAATTGCTTGCAGAAGGAATGAAAAGCAGGGGACATAAAACAGAAATACTTTTTCCAAGACCATTTTTTTCCAGGTTACCTCTTCCTCAAAGCTTAAAAAAATGGTTTGGATATATGGATCAGTTTATTGTTTTTCCGTTGCAGGCAAAGAAAAAAATCAATAGTTATTCCGCTGATACACTTTTTGTTTTTACAGATCATGCGTTGGGTCCCTGGGTACCATTAGTAACAAGTAAACCACACATAATACATTGTCACGATTTTTTAGCGCAGCAATCGGCATTATATAAAATTGCAATTAATAAAACCGGCAGGAGCGGCCGGATTTATCAAAAAATGATACATAGTGGATATTCCAAAGGAAAAAATTTTATTTCTGTTTCAAAAAAAACACAGGAAGACCTGCTGAGTGCACTTTCTTTTAAGCCTGATTATTGTGAAGTTATCTATAACAGTTTAAGTCCTGTTTTTAAACCTCTTGATCCAAATGAATCAAGACATGTTCTCACACAAAAAATAAATATTGATCTTACATTAGGTTACATTCTTCATGTTGGCGGAAATGTGTGGTATAAAAACAGAGCCGGTGTGTTTCAGCTTTATGAAGCCTGGCGTTCTATCAGTAACACACAATTGCCCTTAGTATTTGTAGGCGAGAAACCTTCGGCTGTTCTATCGAAGATGATCAGTAAGTCTTCTTATAAAAAAGATATTCATTTTATTCAGGATGTTTCAGATGAATTATTAAATATTATTTATGCAGCTGCTACTGTTCTTTTGTTTCCGTCATTAGCTGAAGGTTTTGGTTGGCCGATAGCAGAAGCAATGGCTTCCGGATGTTTAGTAATAACTACGGATCAACCACCTATGACAGAAGTTGCAAAAGATGCAGGCTTTTATATTTCAAGAAAACCTGATAACAAAACAGAAACAGCACAATGGGCATTGATATCTGCGCGGGTTATAGAAGACGTTATCATGCTTCCGGAAGAAAGCCGTAAATGTTTCGTACAGTGCTGTATTGAAAATGCAAAAAGATTCAGTAGCGACACTATACTGCAAAAAATAGAAGCCGCTTACCTGAATATCATCAAGAAAGAGACAAGGAATTAATTCTGTTCATCATCAAATTATTTCTCCATGAATCTCCTTTTCCTGATTGCAAGCATGGATCCAAATACCGGTGGCCCTTCCCAAGGAATCAGAAATTATATTCCTGAATTGGCAAGATTGGGAATAGAAAGTGAAGTAGTTTGCCTCGATGACCCAAATTCAAACTTCCTGCTTTCTGATAACTTTATCACTCATGCTTTAGGTCCTTCAAAAAAACCGTGGAATTACAATAAAAAATTGCTTCCTTGGTTACTTAAAAATTTTTATCGTTTCGATGCTATCATAGTACAGGGTTTATGGCTGTATCATGGCTATGCAGCAAGAAAAGCATTGAAGATGTATAAAAGATCCATCAAAAAAAATCCTCCTCCTCTCTATTACAAAGAGCCGAAATTATTTGTAATGCCTCATGGAATGCTCGATCCATATTTTCAAAAAGCAAAAGACCGGAGATTAAAAGCAATAAGAAATTGGATCTACTGGAAACTGATAGAAAATAAACTAATAAAAGACGCTGAAGGTATTTTATTTACCTGCCAGACAGAATTACATCTTGCTAAAATGCCTTTTCATCCATATAAACCGAAAAGAGAATTAAACATTGGCTTTGGTATACAGGAACCACCGCTTTATACTGAAGACATGAGAGATGATTTTTGGGAAAAATGTGCAGCAGTCAAATATCATTCTTATCTTCTTTTTTTAAGCCGGATACATGAAAAAAAAGGAGTGGATATTTTAATAACAGCGTATGCAAATATTTTAAAGAAAAAAATAAGAAGACAAATTCTTGTTTTAGATGATGATTCACTCGTGGATGAAGAAAACTGGCAAAAAAATAATATCCCTGCACTTGTAATTGCCGGCCCCGGACTTGAAACCGCTTATGGAATAAGAATACAGCAGATGGTGAATGATCTCAATCTTCAGTCTTATGTTCACTTTCCCGGCATGTTAACAGGTAATACCAAGTGGGGTGCATTTTATGGATGCGAAGCTTTTATTTTACCAAGCCACCAGGAAAACTTTGGTGTTGCTATTGTAGAAGCTTTGGCTTGCAGCAAACCTGTATTAATTACAAACTATGTGAATATTTGGGAGGAAATAGAAACGGAAGACGGTGGATTGATAGGAGAAGATACAGTAGAGTCAATTCAGGAAATGCTGGAAATATGGTTTGAACTTTCATCAAGACGCAAGTACGAAATGGGGTTGAAAGCGCAAGTGTGCTACGATAAACATTTCAACATAACAAAAGTTGTAAAACGCTTCGAAAAAGCGGTTTCGGTTTAAGTTATTCATCAAACCTATATGAATATCGCTTTTTGTGCTAACAAATTAGCATTAGTGGGACTTGGTGTTACCGTAGTATCACTTTTACGCAATTGTACAGA
The DNA here is from genome assembly GCA_023440945.1 of Bacteroidota bacterium. Classification (GTDB taxonomy): domain Bacteria; phylum Bacteroidota; class Bacteroidia; order Chitinophagales; family Chitinophagaceae; genus JAEZRL01. The sequence goes on along the minus strand of JAEZRL010000459.1, from coordinate 25,418 downwards.
TACAGGAAAACTGAATATATGGTTTTTGTGTCAGGATTTCTCAATAAAGGAGAAGACTAAAATTAAGCAACTTCTGCAATTTGAAAATTACGCAGGTAAGTATTACTTCATTGATTTTAATCCTTCTTCAACTTTCAGAACATTTCCTTCTCTGCATGGCGACTGGATGCCCTATGGAAGATTATTACTTGCAGATTTAATTGAAGAGGAATCTGTTTTGTATCTTGATGCAGATTTAGTAGTAGAATTAGATGTGGCAGAATTAGAAAGTTTTTTGCTTAACGATTACATTCTTGCTGCCGTTAGAGGCGGGAGGTTTAGAGATACATTAGGTCAAAAATTCTACCGGGAAGAACTTGGTATTTGTGCTGACACAGATTATTTTAATTCCGGCGTATTACTGTTGAACCTGGAACAGTGGCGCATACAAAAATTCAAAGAAAAATGCTTGCGATTAGGAGCATTGTATCAAAACGATCTTCCCTCTCATGATCAATCGCTTCTAAACATTCTTTTGCAAGGAGATTTTGCCAAACTTCCACCCTATTTTAATTGTGAGTGGCTTCCGCAGCAACCAAAACCAACTGTTTCAGAAAGAATGATCTTGCATTTTACCGGATCACCCAAACCCTGGGATCCACTCGGCTCATATATTCACAATGGCTATAAAACATGGAAAAAATATAGCACTGATTTCACCGAAGACCTCGACTCTTTCTCGCTAAAAAATATTCAAAGAGTTTGGAATATTCGCAGGTCTTATATCCGCTCAATTAAAAGACGCATATCAAGTTAATAACATCCTCTCAGTATTGTTGTTATGTATAACCACAACACACATACAGGCCCATCATTTTCTTTTAAAAACCGTCTTGCAAGAGCAGTATGGGAAATGGCTATGTTTTTTTTATTCAAACCATCACCGAGACCTTTGCATAGATGGAGGGCTTTTCTTCTTCGTTGTTTTGGTGCTAAAGTCGGTCGTGGTGTTCACATTTATCCGAATGTTGAAATATGGGCTCCATGGAATCTTGAACTATCAGATGAATGCGGCATTGCAAACAAGGCCATTCTTTATTCACAGGATAAAATTTTTATTGGCCGGAGAGCAGTTATTTCCCAAGGGGCTCATCTTGTTACAGGAACGCACGATTATACCAAACCTGGTTTTCCGTTAATTACTTTCCCTATTATCATTGGTGATAGTGCATGGATAGCTGCAGAGGCTTTTATACATCCGGGTATAACCATAAACGAAGGATGTATTATTGGTGCAAGAGCCGTTGTTACCCGTGATATGCCACCGTGGATGATTTGTGCGGGAAACCCTTGTAAACCGATTAAAAAATGGTTTTCAACTCAAGAAAAATCAGAACTACTTACAGCAGAGAATTTAATAAACTGAACATTATGTACACATGCGATTTGACCATCGTTATACCTGCAAAAAATGAAGAAAAAAATTTACCTGTTTGTCTTGCTTCCATCGGATCTAACTTTGCTAAAAAGATCATTTTAATAGACTCCGAAAGCACTGACCGTACAAAAGAAATAGCAGCTTCATTTGGCATAACAGTAGTGGATTTTCAATGGAACGGTAAATTCCCCAAAAAAAGGAACTGGTTTTTACAAACGCATGATATCGAAACAAAATGGGTATTATTTCTTGATGCAGATGAATATATCACAGAAGATTTTAAACAGGAAGTAAAGAAATCACTTCAATCAAAAGATAAAGTGGGGTTTTGGCTAAGCTACCATGTTTATTTTCTAGGCAAACAGCTTAAAGGTGGATATCCGCTAAGAAAGCTTGCTCTCTTCAAAACAGGCAGTGGTGAGTATGAGGAAATTGAAGAAAATCACTGGAGCGATCTGGATATGGAAGTGCACGAACATCTTTTATTGAAAGGAAAAACGGGCATCATCAAAAGTAAAATTGACCATCAGGATTTTAGAGGCGTTACCCATTTTGTTCTCAAGCATAATGAATATGCAAGCTGGGAAGCCGCGAGGTTTTTAAAGCAATATGATCAAAAGAATCATTTGAATAGCTGGACCTGGAACCAACGACTGAAATATTATTTAATGGGCAGCATTTTATTTCCTCCAATATTTTTTCTGGGTACTTATATTTTATACTGCGGTTTTATAGATGGTTCGAGAGGGTTTACGCATGCACTTTTACGCATGGCCTATTACAACCAGGTTTATTGTAAAATTCAGGAATTGAAGCTCCAAAACAAAAGCCTGCTAAAAACAGCAAACATCAGATACCAAAAAGAAAGAAAACCGTTTAGTAAAACAAATCTTGCTAACTAAGAACAATAGTTCTCTTTTTGCTATTGCACCTTTCATAAATACGAAATACCCTCAAAGTCTTTCAAACCTTGTAAAGACATCATTCATATTAAATATTCCTTTATGATCACCACCATCAGATCCTACCTTAATGAAGATCATGAAGTGATGGAAAGAGAAAATTATCTCGAAATGCCCATCACCAATCCTTCAAAAGGCTTATGCGCAAATGCATATTATTTCAGCCGTTACGAGTGGGCTGAAGAGTATCTTACCTATTGCCACCGAAGCGAGGCTTTTATTGATCGCTGGAAAAAAGCGATCGGAGATTGGACTGATAAAATTGTGATAGATATTGGTTGTGGGCCCGGAAACATTTTTGCTTCATTGGAAGGAAAGCCAAAAGTATTAATAGGTGTTGATGTAGCAGCAACTTCCCTCGAAATGGCACGCAAAATTGGTTACATACCTATACTCGCTGATGCTACAAAACTTCCTTTTAAATCTGGCTTTGCGGACATAGTTACGTTAAACGCCGCCTTGCACCACTGTGATGATATGGAAGCCGTTTTAAAAGAAGCCGCCCGGCTTGTAAAACCCGGTGGTTTGCTTATTACAGATCATGATCCACAACTAAGTGCCTGGAATTATAAAGGAATTGCAAAACTGTTATGGAATGGCAGGCTTGTATGGTATAAAGTTACCGGGCATGGCTTCCATAAATCGAACGAACAACAATACTGGGGACTTGCTTGCGAAACGCATCATAAACCCGGGCATGGCGTTACAAAACAAATGTTCAAAAAAACACTCGAACCTTTAGGTTTTAGCGTTAAGATTTATCCTCATAATCATCAGCTTGGCTCTGAAGTTTTTGAAGGTAAAATCGGAAAAGCAGAATGGAAATACAGGATCGGCAATATCTTATCTGGCAGAAACCCTAATGCAAAATCAAGTGCTTTGTCTTTAATGTGTGTTGCAAGAAAAAATGATGAACAATAATCTTCCCTTAACAGTACAACCTGTTTACTTGTTATGCATTGAATTTTGAGCCAAACAATAGAACTTCTATTAAACTTACGTTGCGTCGCACTCTTCAACTGCAACAATTCTCTTGAGCAATCTTAACACCTGAACAAGTTCAGCAATCAATAACCTTTTGGTTTACGTTTTATCAGCCCATCACCTCTTTTCATTCTCTGAAATTCGACATAAAATTTTAAAACCTGAGCAGCCAAAACTGCCAAAATTTACTGTTATGAATCACCTGTTGTTGCTGAAAACAAAAATCGCAAGTTTCATTGCTGTGTGTATGGTGAATGCACTGGTATTCACTCTTCCGCTATTTGGTCAAAACGCAATTGTTACAGAAAATGCTTTACCGGGCAATCCCGCTTCAGAATGGGATATAAGCGGTTCGGGCGATCAAACCATCCAGGGTTTTGCTACGGATATAAGCGTTAATAAAGGAGAAAGAGTGCATTTTAAAATCAAATCAACGGCAAGCAATTACACCATTACTATTTACCGTTTAGGTTACTACCAGGGCAATGGTGCACGCCGGATAGGCACAGGGGTAGTAACAGCATCCTTACCTCAAAGCCAGCCAAATCCGATTACAGATGCGAATACCGGGCTGATTGATTGTGGTAACTGGGCAGAATCAGGCTATTGGGATGTCCCCGCAAATGCAGTTTCCGGTGTTTATATTGCACGGTTAAAACGTAGTGATAACAACGGTGCTAGTCATATAATTTTTATCGTTCGCGACGATGCCAGCCACTCTGATCTCTATTTTCAAACCAGTGATGCTACCTGGCAGGCTTATAACAATTACGGGGGCAACAGTTTATACGTTGGCAACACCTCCTTTCCGGGTGGTCATGCAGCAAAAGTAAGTTATAACCGTCCTTTCCTCACCCGTGATGGTGGAGGTGGCGGCGGCGTAGCGGAAGATTGGATATTTAATGCAGAATACCCAATGATAAGGTGGCTTGAAAGAAATGGCTATGATGTTACTTATACAACAGACGTAGATGCAGACAGAAGAGGGAATTTAATTCTGAATCACAAAGTTTATATGTCAGTTGGTCATGATGAATACTGGTCAGGCCAGCAAAGAGCCAATGTAGAAGCAGCACGGAATGCAGGAGTACATCTCGCCTTTTTTAGTGGGAACGAGATATATTGGAAAACAAGATGGGAACCAAGTGTTGATGGCACAAGCACTTCTTACAGAACACTTGTTTGTTATAAAGAAGGAACACTTGGTGAGAATGTTTGCAACTCAAAATGCGACCCTACAACAACCTGGACAGGCCTATGGCGTGATGGCTGTAGCTATCCTACAGCAGATGGCTGCAGACCTGAAAATGCTTTAAGCGGGCAAATAAGCTGGGACGATGTACCGGGTGCTATACAAGTACCTTCTACTTATAAGAACCTGAGGTTTTGGCGCAACACGAGTGTAGCCAATCTTGCAGCGGGACAAACGGCAACGCTTACCGCTAATACAATTGGGTATGAATGGGACTATGACCAATATCCAAACAGTTATCCTGTTGGCAGAATAAAAATGTCGAGCACAACAATAGATGGCCATACACATAATATTTCCTTATATCGGCTCAGTAGCGGTGCTATAGTATTTTGAGCCGGAACAGTACAATGGTCGTGGGGATTAGATGGCGTACATGATAATGGATCCCCTACTCCCAATACAGCAATGCAGCAGGCAACTGTAAATCTGTTCGCTGATATGGGCGCACAACCTACGTCACTTCAAAATGGATTAGTAACCGCAACAGCTTCTACCGATAACCAACCACCAAAATCCGTAATCACCTCGCCTTTAAACGGAGCCACTATTCCTTTTGGCACTACACTAAATATAACAGGAACGGCAACAGATGCAGGGGGAGGTGTTGTAGCAGCAGTAGAAATATCTGTTGATGGAGGTCAAACCTGGCAAGCAGCTACTGGAACTACAAACTGGTCTTATTCCTGGACAACTTCCACCACAGGTAATGTTACTATTTATAGTCGCAGTGTAGATGACATTGGCAACCTTGAACCAATCGGAACAGAAGGTGCTACAAACACCATAACTGTAACAATACCCGCAACACAACCTAACTGCCCATGTTATATCTTCAAATCCACCGACCTTCCGGTATCAGTCAGGGAGAATGATGGGCAATCCCTGGAAATGGGTGTTAAATTCAAACCATCTATAAACGGCTATATTACAGGCATACGCTTTTATAAAGGAAGCGGTACTACAGGTACACATACGGGACATTTATGGAACAGCACCGGTACTTCTTTAGGACAAGTAAACTTTACCAATGAAACAGCTTCAGGATGGCAGCAGGCATTATTCTCCAAACCTATTGCAGTTTCTGCAGGCGTGACTTACGTTGCCTCCTACTTCAGTAGTTCAGGCGATTATGCTAATACAACTCCTTACTTTTCCAATGCTGTTGTAAATGGCCCGTTACGTGCACTTGCTGATGGAGAAGATGGTCCAAATGGTGTTTATAAGTATTCTGCAACATCTGTTTTCCCAACTACTACCTTCCAAGCAGATAATTATTGGGTAGATGTTGTATTCAATACTTCTGTAGGGCCGGATGTAACACCACCATCTGTTATTGCAACAACTCCTGACAATGGAACTATAAAAGTAAATGTAAATGCATCAGTTTCAATAAGCTTTGATGAACCGCTTGACGCTTCGACTGTGTCAAATACTTCGATTACTTTAACCAATCCCTCCGGCAGTGCGGTTGCATCAACTGTAACTTACAATGCAAGCACTTTCACCGCAATCTTAACGCCATCCTCACCTTTGGCTTATTCAAAAAAATATACGGTCAAGGTTAATGGCGGCTCTTCTGTTCCTGCCATAAAAGATGTCGCAGGAAATATACTTGCACAGGATTTAGTATTCACGTTTACCACATCTGCTCCACCACCCCCACCCCCAACAGATGGAGGCGGAGGACCTATACTGGTAGTAAGTGCTTCCTCCAATCCATTTAGCCGTTATGCAGTTGAAATTTTGAGAGCGCAAGGGTTGAATGAATTTAAAGCTCTTGATATTTCGGAAACTAACTCTACTGTTCTTGGAAGTTATGACGTGGTAGTCCTTGGAGAAATGACGTTGACAAGCGCACAAGTGACGATATTTACTGATTGGGTTAATGCCGGGGGTACGCTTATTACTTTCAGGCCGGATAGTAAACTGTCATCTCTTTTGGGGATAACTGCTACAGGTAGTACGTTAGCAGATAAGTATTTACTTGTAAATACTACCTCAGGGCCAGGAAAAGGAATAGTTAACCAAACAATTCAATATCATGGAACTGCAGATATATATACCTTAAATGGTGCAACTGCATTAGCTACTTTATATTCTGCAGCAAATACAGCTACAACAAATCCTGCGGTAACATCAAGAAATGTTGGATCAAACGGCGGTGTAGCGGTAGCCTTTACTTATGACCTTGCTAAATCAATTATATATACAAGGCAAGGTAACCCAGCATGGGCTGGGCAGAAACGCGATGGGCAGATAGATCCAATCCGTTCAGATGATCAGTTCTATCCCAATTGGATAGATTTTAATAAAATTGCAATACCACAGGCTGATGAACAGCAGCATTTGTTAACGAATATTATTATTCAGAATAACCTCCATCGCAAACCGCTTCCAAAGTTTTGGTTCCTGCCAAAAGGATTCAAAGCTGCCATTGTAATGACGGGAGATGATCATGGCGATGCAGGAATGAAACCAAGGTTTGACATTAATATTTCTGAAAGCCCGGCTGGCTGCTCTGTAGATGATTGGGAATGTATCCGCTCAACAGGTTACCTATTTGTAGGAAACACCTTCACGGCAGCACAGGCGAAACAATATTCTGATCTCGGTTTTGAAGTAGCACTTCATGTGAATACAGATTGTAGTAATGTGACGCCGAGTACTTATCAAAGTTATATTACGGAACAGATGTCTGATTTTCATAGTGTTTATCCAAATCTGCCATTACCTGAAACAAACAGGAATCATTGTATTGCATGGAGTAACTGGAGCACAGTGCCGGAGGTAGAAGCAGCAAATGGAATGAGGCTGGATGTGAATTACTATTATTGGCCGGATGTCTGGGTTCAAAATCGCCCTGGTATGTTTACCGGCTCAGGCATGCCGATGCGATTTGCAAAGATTGACGGAACACTTATTGATTGCTATCAAGCCGTTACCCAAATGCCGGATGAATCCGGAGAGACGTTCCCTGATTTCAGCAATGCATTACTCGATAAAGCACTTGGTGCAGAAGGATATTATGGCGTTTTTACCGCAAACATGCATTTTGATAATGAAAATCATCCTGATGCAAATGCTATTGTAGCAGGTGCAAAAGCTCGTGGCGTACCGGTAGTTACAGCTCAGCAAATGCTTACCTGGATTGATGGCCGTAATAACACTGTATTTGGACCCCTTACCTGGGATGGATCAAACCTTAGCTTTACTATAACCCAGGGCGATGGTGCGAGGAATTTGCAGGGAATGCTTCCGATGTCTTCAGCTTCAGGACAATTAATATCAATTAGCAAGGACGGAGCCAGTATTAACTTTACAGCCCAAATTATTAAAGGTATTAATTATGCTTTCTTCCAAGCACCTACCGGTAGTTATGTTGCAACTTATAGTGGTGGCACCTCCAACCCACCGGTTGTAACAACCAGTCCGCAGTCAAAAACTGCGTGTGAAGGATCGAATGTTACACTTTCTTCTGCTGCAACTGGTAATCCAACACCAACGGTGCAATGGCAGGTAAGTACAGACAATGGTATTAGCTGGAATAATATCAGCGGAGCAACTTCTGCTACTTTATCTCTGATTTTGACCACTCAGATGAATAGTAATCAATACCAGGCTGTTTGGACAAATTCAGGCGGTGTATCAAAATCAAGTACAGCTACTATTCTTGTAAATACAAATCCTGCCAAACCTGTTATTACTGCTCAAGGATCAACTACCTTCTGTGCAGGCGGCAGTGTAACTCTTTCATCTGACAAATCAAGCGGAAATGTATGGAGCAATAGTTTAACTACCCAGAATATAATTGTAATGAATTCAGGCAATTATTCTGTAACTTATACTGATGCTAATGGTTGTTCCGCCACTTCCGATGCAACCCGCGTAACCGTTAATACTCCTCCTGCGCAACCAACTATAACCGCACAGGGACCAACTACTTTCTGCACAGGTGGTAGTGTTGTATTGACTTCCAGCGCAACGAGTGGAAATGTGTGGAGCACAACAGAAACAACACGAAGCATTACAGTACAACAGTCCGGAAATTATACAGTTACTGTTACCAGCAATGGTTGCTCCTCAACCTCTCAACCTGCTACAGTTGCAGTGGTAAGCGCTCCGGATAAACCTGTTATCACAGCAAACGGACCTCTTAGCTTCTGCACTGGTGGAAGTGTAACGTTAACCTCAAGTGCTGCCTCAGGTAACACCTGGAGCACTGGCGAAACAACGCAAAGCATCACCGTTTCTTCTTCTGGAAATTATACCGTAACCGTTGGAGCTAATGGTTGTTCAGCTACTTCCAATCCTGCAACCGTAAGTGTAATTACAGCACCTGCTAAACCAGTTATTACCGCCAACGGCCCACTTAATTTCTGTTCAGGCGGAAGCGTAACACTTACATCCAGCGCTACGTCTGGCAATACTTGGAGTACAGGCGAAACAACGAGAAGCATAACTGTAAGCACTACGGGTAATTACAGCGTATCGGTATCGAATGGCAGTTGCACATCTACTTCAGACATTGCAGCAGTATCTGTTAGTAGCGCACCTAATAAACCTACTATCGTTGCAGGCGGGCCTCTTAGTTTCTGTTCTGGTAATAGCGTAACGCTGACATCCAGCGCAAGCACAGGCAATACATGGAGCACAGGCGAAACAACGCAAAGCATCACGGTCTCCTCTTCCGGAAATTATACAGTTACGGTGGGAGCAAGCGGCTGTTCCGCTACTTCTGATGCTGTAGCAGTAAATGTCACCTCTATTTCAAAGCCTGTTATTACCGCTAATGGACCGTTAAGCTTCTGTTCTGGTGGAAGTGTAACGCTAACTTCCAGCGCAACTTCGGGTAATACCTGGAGTACAGGGGAAACAACGAGAAGTATTACTGTTTCAACCTCCGGAAGCTATACTGTTACTGTAGCAAACAACGGTTGCACTGCCACTTCCGATCCGGCCGTTGTTAATACAAGCAGTCTCACAGCTACTATTACGCCTTCCGGAACGGTTACAATCTGCTCTGGTGGTTCTGTAAAATTAACAGCAAATGCGGGCACAGGTTATACTTATAAATGGCTGAAGAACGGTGTAGAAACGACAACTACTTCCAGAACGAAAACAGTTAGTGTTGCAGGAGACTTCCAAGTGGTGGTAACCCAAGGAGGATGCAGCGGCACGTCTGCTGTTACGAAAGTAGTAATAGATCCGACTGTAAAGATAGACCCGGCAGGTACTGTTCTAATGTGCAATGGCTCATCATTACCTCTGAAAGCAATTCCAAGTTCACCTGTTACTAACTATCAGTGGATAAAAGGCAGCACCAATATCGCCGGAGCTACCAGTGTAACCTATACGGCTACTGCTTCAGGATCGTATAAAGTCAGGGTAACAAATGCAGTTGGATGTACGGCGACATCTCCAGCAACCACTATTAAGTATGACACGCCTCCAGCCACGATAACAGCTTTAGGTAATACAAACATTTGCACAACAAATTCTGTTGTACTTCAGGCAAATGCTGGCACAGGCTTTACCTATAAATGGATAAAAGGAAGCACCCCTATTGCCGGCGCAACCGCAAGAGAATATACAGCAACAACAACTGGCACCTATAAGGTTAAGGTAACAAATAGCAATGGCTGCAGTAAGACGTCTTCAGGGATGAAGGTCACAAAGAATTGTACAACAATAGCAAGTACATTAACAGTATCATCAAAAGTTCCAGCTTCTGCTGATCGTTTAGCTGTTTATCCAAACCCATCTACCGGAAAAATCAGGATAGATTTCTATAATAGTAAGCAGTCAAAGGAAATAAGTTTAAATATTTTTGAAATGACAGGAAAGCTGGTAACCACTAAGAAAGTTGCTACACTTGCAGGATTCAATCAGTATGATTTGGACTTATCTCTTCTCGCATCAGGAATGTACTATATAGAACTGAATAATGACACGCATAACAGGACTAAGTTTATAATTGAAAAGTAACGTTGACGATCATAGTTGCACAAAAAAATCCCGGATTCTCTATCCGGGATTTTATAATTTTTCCTTACATAACTAACACTACAATTAGCTAATTCTTCACTTTCAAACACTCACTAAACCTTATAAAATAAGTTTCACCCTTCATTGTATTTCAACTGTATCTCTTCTTTCAAACCCAGTTGTTAACTTAATTGAAATTACAATGAATGAAAATAATTTAAATGGTTATAAACACTCTTATTTATTAACCACAAAGTATATTGTTTTAAAAAGCCCTGTGGTGCTAATACATCTCAAGGGGCATTTAAAACTCATGAAGGTGCTTAAGTCTTATAAGCAAAAGAAATTTATTGGTTTAAGAACGTACGCAATCTACACTTACTCCTTTATTTCAAACTTGTTTACCACAAAGGAAAAGCTTGCTATTCTTACTCACCATTATAGCTACTTAAAAGAAATATTTGCTGAGAATTCTCTGTATCGTGTATTCAATAAAGGACTTTTATGCTGGAGTGAAAAAACTGGAAACGACTCAGCAAAAGTAGTTCTTACCTTTAATGGAATGCTTGAATTCGAAGGTTCGCTAGCGCTAATTTTTTATTTGAATGATGTAATGGTTTTCAGACTTGCATTTTCTTTTGTGCCGGGCAGCATTTTCCATTCAAATGAAAAAGCTCTTATTTATATTACCTGTATGCAGGGAGTAAAAAACGGTTTTAAAAATTATGCTAAAGCAACTAAGAGTCTTAACGAAAATGAACCAGCGATAGTTCTTATTAAAATAATTGAAGCAATGGCTAAGGCTATCAATATAAATACCATCCTTTGCATTTCTACTACAAACCAGATCTGTTTTTCCTCAACTATTGGTTTTGATAAATTCAATAACAACTATAATAAGTTTTGGGAAAGCATTGGAGCCATAGACACAGGGAAAGGCTTTTATATTATGCATCACCCTTTTTATGAAAAGCCGATTGGTTTAATTGTTCAGAAACACCGTAGCAGGGTATTAAATAAAAGAAAAAAGCTCGCTACTATTTATAATGAGAGTTATAATAAGATCACATCTTTTTTAAAGAAGGATGAAATAATTGAAACTGCAAAAGCATAGTATTTATTTCTCCGTAAGAAAAAAATACCGGTACAACTTTAAGATGCACCGGTAGTATTAGAAAGTTAAATATTCAATTTACTTTTTTGCAGGAGCTGTGTTAGAATCGTTTGTAATTATGCTTCCGGTTTCAGGTATTTTTGGTTTTGCGTTGAAAGCAGAATCTAATTGATTAAGGCTGCTCAGCAAACTTACAGCATTGCTTTTTTCGTATTGCATATTTTCTGCATTGTTGCCTGTTAATCCGTTGTAATATTTTATCTGCTGCTGCAAATCTGTTTTTACTGATTTTGAAACCTTTGCAGCTAGTGCATCATCACCTGCTTCGTAACAAGCCTGCAGAAACATCATAGAGATGCGATTATGTTCGTTACCTCTTGAAACCATTCCATAAGGGAAATTGGTTTGCAGCATCATTTTATCTGTTTTTTCAAGCACTTTCTTTGCATCATCTTTCCTGTTTTTGAAGGAGAGATCCAATGCAAGTTCTGTATCTGCACGACGGATAATATTTAAATGTCTCCTGTTTTCTTCATCAAAATAAACATTGAAAATATTGGCATTACCAAAACCAAATTTATTCATCACCTTATCTAACATCCAGTCTGTATTCACCTGTAAACCGCCGGGATCTTTTATATTTTCAACAGGCACTAAGCGATAGCTTAAACCATCGCGTCTTATATAATCTCCAAAACCAAGATCACTATAAGGCGAAGTAAAATAAATAGGACGTTTCCATTTATTTGCTGCAATAATGTTCAGCATTGCAAGATCGTTCTTATACAAAGCCTGCTTTGGAATTTCAAAGCGAACTTCGGTTGCAACCGTATCTGAGGCATTTACAGTTCCATTACTTTTTACAAGATTTACATCAACAGGTATGGACACCTTTTTAACCGGGTAAATGGTATAACCTCTGTCATCTACATTTGCATCATTACCCATGTAATTCTTCATCATGTCGTACAGATCATAATACCTGTTTTCCGGGAATTGTGATTGCGCTCTGTAAACCGCGATGTCTCTGTTACGGCCTTCTATTTGCGACGGAGACCAGATAACATCAATTGGTTCACTTTGATTCACCTTGTAACGAAGCTGATTGATGTACCAATCAATTCCCAACAGGCTGGTATTGATCACACGAATATCCGGACGAATGCCTTCTACTTCCTGCGCATACCAAAGCGGGTATGTATCGTTATCACCGAAGGTGAAAAGTATAGCGTTTGGTGCACAACTTTCCAGGTAATCTTTTGCTACATCACGTGCCAGTTGTTTTCTGCTCCTGTCATGATCATCCCATTCCTGCTGTGCCATTATCGCAGGCACTGCAAGCAGACAAAGTAAGGTAGCAATAATAGCTGCATTTTTTTCATTCACCACTTTTGCAAACCAATCCCGCACTTTTAATACACCGATACCAATCCAGATTGCAAAAGCATAAAATGAACCTGCATAGGCATAATCACGTTCACGGGGCTGGTAACCTGCCTGGTTCAGATAAATAACAATGGCAAAACCGGTAAAGAAAAATAAAAGAAAAGCAACCAGGGCATCGTCTTTCTTTCTTTTAAAATGATAGAACAATCCTATCAAACCCAAAATAAGCGGTAAAGCAAACAGCGTGTTGTGCGCTTTGTTGTTCTTTAAACTATCTGGCAATAAACTCTGATCGCCATACATAATATTATCAATAAGATTGATACCTGTTATCCAGTTTCCATCCCGAACATTACCAGAATATAATCCTTGTATATCGTTTTGTTTGCCTGAAAAATTCCAGAGGAAGTAGCGTATATACATAAAGTAATTCTGATAAGAAACAAAGAACTTCATATTATCCACGAAATCAGGCGCTCTTTCATAAGTACCGTTCTGCAGTTTCCCTATGCCCATAAAATAAGCATAATAATCTGCATGCCCCTGGTCGTTGCTGGCATCCCACATCCTGGGAAAAACCATTTTATCTTTCGGCAGGTAAACATAATGACCATCCTTTCCTACTTCAATATACCTATCCTTTCCATCTTTTGTGCTTTTTTGATATTTGGTAGCACCTTCGGCATACTGAACAATATCAGCCGTAAATTTTTGTCCGTATAAGATCGGGAAATCGCCATATTGTTCACGGCCAAGATAACCAACCAAACTCATCGGATTATCCACATTGAACATATCTACCGCAGGATCAGCATTGCTTCTTATCATCGTGGTTAGATAAGTGCTGTAACCAATTAGCATAAAAGCAAAACTCCACAAAGCAAGACGCATATAACTCCAGTGCTTTTTGTTTGCATAACGCAAACCCAACCATATTGCAATAGCCACCAAAACAAAGAAAATAGTAAAACCCGAGAAGAAAGGCAAACCGATGTTGTTTACAAAAAAGATATCGAAATGGCCGGCTATTTTGATGGTGTATTGAATAACACCCACTTGCACAATACCAAGAATAACACAACCAATTATAAAGAACATATAAGCACCACCAAATAGTTCCTTATTAGCATTGTTAATTCTTTCAACCAGATACAACAACCCGATAGCGATACCGGCACCTATGATCATCAATCCTGGAACGGTTGAATCGGATATGTTTACATCATCACCGTAACGTTGTTGCAGTTGCGGCAATATATCATTCAATAAATTATATTCTGTTCTTGTACCTATATATGCAACAATAAAAGCAAGGATGCCACCGATGGCAACGATCCAGATAAAATATTTTCTTATCAGTTCATAATTGAACGAATTTCTTTTTCTGAAATAATAAACCATTACAATGGCTGGAATGGTTAACAGGTTTAATAAGTGAACACCGATGGATAAACCCATCATGAAAAAGATAAAAACGATCCACTTATCTGCATCTGGTTCATCCGCATTATGCTCCCATTTTAAAATAGCCCAAAACACGATAGCGGTAAAGAAGGAAGACATTGCATATACTTCACCTTCTACTGCGCTGTACCAGAACGAATCGGTAAAAGTATAAGCCAACGCACCCACAATGCCTGCGCCCATAACACTTATGATCTGTGTTCTCGTTAGTGTTATGCCTTTAATTGGTTGCACTATACGCCTGGCGAAGTGCGTGATGGTCCAGAACAAAAACAAAATGGTAAAACCACTCGCCAGCGCACTCATAATGTTCACAGCCTTGGCTGCCGTCAATGGATTGTCGCCAAACAACACTATAAAAACCCTTCCCAGTAAAACGAATAAAGGTGCTCCCGGTGGATGCGGTATCTGCACTTTAAAACAACTGCTCACAAATTCGCCGCAGTCCCACAAACTGCCACCTGCTTCAGCAGTAAGAATGTAAACTGTACATGCAATCAAACACACTACCCATCCTGTAATGTTGTTGATCCGTTTGAAATCCATCTGGAAAGTTTTAAAGTTTTAAATCAGGGTTGAATACCAATTCCCTGCGTTGTTTTAAAGACTGGCAAACCTAATGTAAAGTGTTGAAACTGGAAAAAAGCAATTTATTTTTAAGAATAGATTGAGAAATAATAACAGCTTGTCTTTTTTTGAATTGATTTTTTTTGAAACAAGCTGCAGCATTTCATGGCTTCGCCTGTTGCGTCGCACTCTTCAACGTTCTAATTTCAAACGGACAGAAGGATGCATTTATAAAACTCAAACCTTTATTAATGATATATAAGAAAGGCAGGTCATAAAAATAACCTGCCTTTGTCTTTCTCACTTTACAAACAATAAAACCTCTCCTCACTAACCAATGCTAAAGGTTATACTGCAGTAAATCACCCTTATACTAAATTGGAAGAAACTCTTCCATGAACAGGTCGTGCATCTGTAAGTATCACGACAATTATTTCAAAAACGCCGAAAATAACATGCGGCAGAAATATCTCATCTTTAAAGCCCAATAGCCATGGCGAAAGCGCTAAAAATATCCCAGATAATGTGTCGAGTGTTAAGTGTGTTTTCATCGAAATACTTGGAAAGGCGCCTAACTCGTACTTCGTAAGCATACTGTATAATAAAGTTGCAAAACCAAGAATTACAAATACCCATGTTTGTAAGCCGTAGCCGGCATTCTGGGTGCTTTCGGTATGCACGGCAAAACCAAATAACCAAGGCGCTGCTATCATTAATGCGCCTACCGTGTAATCCAGTATTCCATGCACTTTTGTTGACAGAACTCGCATGATAATTTGTTTAAATAGTAACCGGTTAAAAACATGCCATTGTAATTGTTACTGTCGATGCAAGTAACTAATTGATTAAGAACAAAATCAAATGTTTACTGCAGAAATTATATTTGTCGATCGTGGCATATGTTACTTTTTATACCCTGTGAAGTGTAGAAAAAAAACTTCAGTTTCTTTAAGCAGATGCAAACAAATAACTTTGAGTTAAAAGTATCTTCACATGCCATCTTTTGACATTTCAAGTAAAGTTGATATTCAAACACTTGATAACGCTGTTAACACTATAAAGAAAGAGATAAGCAACCGTTTTGACTTCAAAGACTCGCCTGTTAACATTGAACTAAATAAGAAAGATTTTATGGTGAAAGTTGAAGTGGAAAGTGATATGAAAATGAAACAGGTTATTGATGTTCTTATTAGTCGTGCCATGAAGCAGGGAATTGATGCAAACGCTTTTAACTTTGATAAAGATGCTTACCCAAGTGGCAAAATGGTGAAGAAAGAAATTCGTGTAAATAATGGATTGAAACAGGAAGATGCAAAAAAGATAGTGAAGATTATTAAAGATGCAGGACTGAAAGTACAGGCTCAAATTATGGATGATATCGTTCGTGTTACAGGCAAAAAAATTGACGAGTTGCAGGAAGTAATCACCAAATTAAAAGCTTCGAATATTGGTGTGCCTTTGCAATTTGTAAATATGAAAAGCTGAAATAATAATAAACCGATTATCAGTTATTATTCAATGGCAGGATAATTGTTTTGGTATTAAAAACGGTTTATTATGAAACGTATAATTGTAATTGCTTTTACAGCTTTAAGTTCCCTTATCATTAGTTGCGGAAACCAAGACAATACTTCTGCTAGTGACACCGCTACAGAAATAAATACGGATTCATCTTCTGTAAATACTGCAGGCTCCGGTGATTCTATGGCTGTACCTGAAAAAGGAAGCGGTGATGTAAATCGCAGTGATACGACAAAAATGTCTAATTAATTATAATAGCTATTATCGGATTTTTTACGGAAGAATGATACAAGATACTTGCTCTTGTATCATTCTTTTTATGCCTTATTGAAAGAGGAACGTTGAAGTGAGTGACACAACGGACGATAAGTAAAGTGATGAAGCCGGTCAACAAAAAGTTATACACTCCTGCTAATGCCAAGCATTAATCCGCGTAATTCTGATAAACCTTTCATTCTTCCAATACCTGAATAACCTGGATTATTATTTTTTTGCATATCGTCCATCATTTGATGGCCATGATCGGGTCGGAAAGGAATGGGCCCATCAACCTCCTGTTGTATTTTAAGCATTTCTTTTACCACTGCATACATGTCTGTATCGCCTGCAAGATGATCGTCTTCGAAAAAATTACCAAAGGCGTCTCTTTTTGTGTTACGGAGATGCGCAAAATGCAAACGCTTATCTACACGACGAATCATTGCAACAAGATCGTTGTTAGGATTGGCTCCAAGCGAACCGGTGCAAAAACATATTCCGTTTGCAGTGTTATCAACAGCAGATAAAATATAATCAAGGTCTTCAGCCGTTCTGCAAATACGTGGCAAACCAAGAATATCAAAAGGCGGATCATCCGGATGAACGGCAAGTTTCACACCACATTCTTCTGCAACAGGCGTTACCTGCTGCAAAAAATATTTCAGGTTTTCACGCAATGCAGAATGATCAATTTCTTTATATGCTTCAAGCGCTTTGCGCATTTCTGGAATAGTTAATTTTTTTTCTCCGGGAATGCCAAAACGTATAACTCTTGATAATTCTTCAAGCTCTTCTTCTGAATAGGACTTAAATCGTTTTTCTGCCTCCTGCAAAATATTCTCGTTGTAATCATATTTTGCATTTGGCCTTTCAAGCATATAAATATCAAACACTGCAAGATCGAACCAGTTAAAGTATAAAGCTTTTGAGTCATCAGGCATAAGGTAATCAAGAGTTGTGCGTGTCCAGTCATTCACAGGCATAAAATTATAAGTGATAACTTTTATTCCATATTGTGAAAGATTGCGAATGGTTTCTTTATACCAGTCAATATACTGTTGAAAATTATTAGTACGGGTTTTAATAGATTCATGCACCGTAACGCTTTCAACAACTGTCCACGTTAGTCCTGCAGATTCTATTTCATTTTTTCTTTTTTCAATTTCTGTTATTGGCCATACTTCGCCATGCGGAATGTGATGCAGGGCAGTTACTACGCCTGTTGCATCGGATTGTTTGATATCTTTTAAACTAACAGGATCATTTGGACCAAACCACCTCATAGTTGGTTGCATAGCTTTCGTCATGTTATAAAAATTTTCTTCAAAGGAAGTTAAGAAAGATGATAAAGTGAAAATGATAATAGTTATTTTTGCGGCCTCTTTTGCCCGATAGTATAATGGTAGTATGTCAGATTCTGGCTCTGAAGGTCTTGGTTCGAATCCAGGTCGGGCAACAAAAAATATTTTTCTGCCAGCTTCCTCTTTACTTACAGTAATCAATTTTCATTAAAGTTTGCTTGTATCATTTAAAAGGAATTAAAATACCATGAAGAAGAGATAAATTCTGTTCTTAGGTATGATATTTATGTATTAATAACCTATATTTCAGAAAGTTTCGTACCCAAAAAAGAGAGAAGATGCCGGTGCTGATTTTTCCGTTCCCCTATAAAGGAATTATTATAGATACCTTCGTTCAGTATGAACCAGGAAACGAAAAAGTTTTCATTCGCTTTGATCAAACAGTGAGATCGTATTCTTTACCACAATCTTTCACACTTAATTTGAAAACGTTGCATGTAGAAGAATTAAAAGGGAAGATAAGAAAAGATCCGGCTTATCCTTTCTTGAAAGAGTTGCGCGTCTATTTGCTTAAACTGCTGAAACAATAATGCTTCTTGTTCCTGAAGCTATAAAACATTTCGCTGCGTGTTATTCTTAAGGCATGTTGCTAATTTTGTTCTTTAAATACAGTATATGAAGTTTGGAGTTATCGGCAGCGGAAGTTGGGCAACAGCGCTAGTAAAAATTCTTACAGACAATAACAATTGTATTTATTGGTGGATACGCAACAGTGGTACGATCGCTCATATTCAGCAACGAAAACATAACCCGCATTATCTGCACAGCGTTTATTTCAGCAGTCAATTATTACAAATGAGCAGCAGCATCGATTATGTTGTTGAAAATGCTGATGTACTTGTAATCGCAGTTCCTTCTGCTTATGTAACGGATGCATTGAATAGTTTACATGCAGAAATGTTTGCAGGTAAAAAAGTGGTTTCAGCAGTTAAAGGAATTTTACCTGATGGCAATGAACTGATAAATGATTATCTGAAAAATACTTTCAATTTTGATATGCAGAATTATGTTACCTTATTAGGGCCTTGTCATGCAGAGGAAGTTGCAGCAGAAAAATTATCCTATCTTACTTTTTCAGGAACGGATGAAACATTGGTGAAGCAGATAGCGAAACACTTTACAACAGATTATCTTCAAACAAAAACAAATGCAGATGTAGTAGGCGTGCAATATGCGGCTGTTTTAAAAAACGTTTATGCATTAGGTGCTGGTATTGCCCATGGACTTGAATATGGAGATAATTTTTTAAGTGTTTACATTGCAAATTGCGCCAGAGAAATGGTTGGCTTTTTACGGAAGCTAATAGCGAATCACACGCTGCCAGAAATAAAAGATGAAATAAATTATGCATCTTCTGTCTATCTTGGCGATCTTCTTGTAACCTGTTATTCGTTGCATAGTCGTAATCGGATGTTTGGAACGATGATAGGCAAAGGTTATTCAGTTAAAGCAGCACAACTTGAATTGAACATGGTTGCAGAAGGATATAACGCCAGCAAATGCATCTACCATAAAAATGAAAAAGTGGAAGCTGATATGCCGATACTAAACATCATTTACAAAATATTATGGAAAAATTTAGAGCCAGCAGAAGGTTTTAAAAGAATTGAAACATTGCTTATTTAAAAAGTATTTCTGTCCTTTTGTTTCAACACTCCTTGTCATGTATTTTCTTTTATTAGATGAACAACATTGAACGAACCACGCATTCTTGTCAACGAAAGAAGTTGCCTTACATGTAAGGCAACTTCTTATTTTTTTGCTGCGACCTTCTTCGGCCAGATTATTATTTCGCAAGTCTTGTTTTTAAGTTCTGGTCAAGAACATCTAAAAACTCTTCTGTATATAAATAATCTTTGCCGTGCTCCACCTTTGGTTTGATGGTTATTGCAAGGTCTTTTGTCATCTTACCACTTTCAACTGTTTCGATACAAACTTGTTCCAAAGCCTGGCAGAAACTAATCAACTCCTGGTTGTTATCAAGCTTACCGCGAAACTCTAATCCGCGTGTCCAGGCAAAAATAGAAGCGATCGGATTGGTAGAAGTTGGATTACCTTTCTGGTGTTCGCGATAATGCCGTGTAACCGTTCCGTGTGCTGCTTCAGCTTCCATTGTTTTACCATCCGGAGTAACAAGTGTTGAAGTCATTAAACCTAAACTGCCAAAGCCCTGGGCAACGGTATCACTTTGTACATCACCATCATAATTTTTACACGCCCAAACAAAATTGCCATGCCATTTTAAAGCACTTGCAACCATGTCGTCAATTAAACGATGTTCGTAAGTAATATCTGCTTCTTCAAATTTTTGTTTGAATTCATTTTCATATATCTCCTGGAAAATATCTTTAAAACGACCATCATATTTTTTAAGGATCGTATTCTTTGTTGAAAGATATAAAGGCCAACCTTTCATCAATGCCTGGTTAAAACATGCATGTGCAAAACCGCGAATGCTTTCATCCGTATTATACATTGCCAGAGCAACACCATCACCTTTAAAATCGTACACTTCATATTCCTGGCTGTTACCATCTTCACCTTCAAATTTGATGATCAGTTTTCCTTTTCCCTTTGTTACAAAATCTGTTGCACGATATTGGTCTCCAAAAGCATGACGTCCAATACAAATCGGTGCCGTCCAGTTAGGAACCAAACGCGGAACATTGTTACAAACAATTGGTTCGCGAAATACAGTACCATCAAGAATATTCCGAATAGTACCATTCGGGCTCTTCCACATTTGTTTCAGGTTAAATTCCTTTACACGAGCTTCATCTGGTGTAATGGTTGCACATTTAATACCAACACCATATTGTTTAATGGCATTTGCTGCATCAATAGTTACCTGGTCGTTGGTTTCATCACGATGCTCAACACCAAGATCATAGTATTTTATATCAACATCAATATAAGGAAGTATCAGTTTGTCTTTAATAAATTTCCAGATGATGCGTGTCATTTCATCTCCATCCAGTTCTACCACCGGGTTAGCAACTTTAATTTTTTCAGCCATTTCAAATTGGTTTTGATGATTCTTTAAAAAAATGCTTACAAATGTAGGAGTTTCAAAAAAATGTTAAGTGATATTTTGAAATTGTGTTTTTTTATTACTACTCCGGCTGAGAATATAGGTAAACTGCTTACGCTGCCACTTTGTCCTTTGTCCTTTTGAATCAAAACTGCACTTTTTCCAGGATTCTCATACTTGTTTCAATATTGTTTCGTTCTTACCTTGTTCTTACCAAAAAAATTTTCTATTTTTTGTCCTTTTCGGATACACTTTGTCAAAGTTTCAGTTTAACTATCGCCAGTTCTCAATCAAATAGTTTCAATCTTCCTCATATAACATCTTAAGGCATGTCGGCATAAACGCAACTTTTGTTAGAACTACATCCTAGGCCGCAAATTCAATTTCTTACAAACATCTTCGCTTCAATCTCAATTATCTTTGCGCACTATGAACAACAAACCTTTTCTTTTTACCATCCTTTCACCACGACTATTAGACTTGTACGATCTTTCAAACAGCATGGTGGTTATTATCGACGTTTTTCGTGCTACATCAACCATTGCTACAGCTTTATACAATGGCGCTGCAAAAGTGATCCCGGTTGATACGGTAGAAGGCTGCAAAACACTTGGCAAAAAACTTAATGCTGTAACCGCAGGAGAAAGAGATGGTAAAGTGATTGAAGGCTTGCAACACGGCAATTCGCCTGCGGAATATACACGCAATTTTATAGAAGGCAAAACGCTGGTGCTTACAACCACCAATGGAACAAAGCTTTTGCACATGGCGTTGTCGAAAGGCGCTGAAGATATTATTACCGGGTCCTTCCCTAATTTATCTGCAGTTTGCGAACATATTCTTGATTCTAATAAAAATGTTTTTCTTGGATGTTCTGCATGGAAAGACAAGTTTAATCTGGAAGACACTTTGTTTGCCGGTGCTGTTATCAATTGTGTGAAAGAACATTTTACCATTCATGATGATAGCAGTTTAATGGCAGAAGACATGTATAACCTGCACAGGAAAGACATGAAAGGTTTTATTCGCAAAACAACCCATTGGCACCGCCTGGCATCCTATGGATTAGAAAAAGATCTTGAATATTGTGTAACTGCTGATGTGGCAAATGTTTTACCTGTATTTAACGGCGAAGCATTAACTGTTGAAAACCTACGGTAAAGAAAAAATATCCTACTTCTACCAAAACAGCTTTTTGTTGTTTTGATTTTAATACTTAATTTGAATTTCAAACGCCAACTGCCCCAACTGCTTTATTGATCATAACCTGGCCCTTAATACTGAATTATAGAAGGAAGAAAGCCCGCATACAATTTTGATCAATACACCGGGATTTTATAGAGTATGATTTGAGAGCTAATAACAATCGTTATGAAAGTTAGCTCTGAATCCTTATCATTTCATCCCTATGCCTTTGGAAGAAGGCTGTACAAGGAAAGGTATTTTTTACGTGCAATACTTGCATGCATTCTATTATCAACTGTAAATTATTCTTATTCGCAGTTAGCAGAATGGAAGTTTACAAGTGCCTCGGATATAAGTAAGCCAGGAACCAATGTTGCACCAAATGTTACTGCAAGTGTTGTTAGTGTAAATAACCCCTCAACTACAATCAGCTACTCAGCTCCAAATTCATGGATCTTCGCAGGATGGCCGGCAACACCAAACGAGTTCTCAACTAATGGAAAATTTTGGGAATTTTCTATTAGCCCTTCTTCAGGTTATAATTTAAATATTACATCCATTTCTTTTGATGCAAATCGCACAACAACAGGACCCGCCAATATAACAGTTCAATATAGTTTAAATGCTTTCGCAACACTTGGAATAACAGCTTTAGATAATGTAAACAATCCCAGCGGTTCCTCGTTAAACACCTTTAGTTTAACAAACCTTCCACCTATTACAAGTAATACGATAACTGTACGAATATGGGGTTATAATGCTTCGTCAGGAACGGGAAACTTCCGCTTAAACAATATCATCATCAATGGCTCTGTTATACCTTCTAACAGAGAACCTTATTTAAGTTCACCAACTGCAACAAACATAACATCTAACTCAGCTACTTTAGGCGGAACAATCTTATTTGATGGAAACAATACCATTACAGAAAGAGGAACGGTGTATAAAACATCTTCAGGTGTAACCATCAACGATAATAAAAAAGCAGAAGGCGGAACATCAACAGGAGTTTTTTCCGATACACGAACCGGTCTTTCTCCCCAAACATTATACTATTATAAAGCTTACGCAACAAACGGTATTGGCAACGGTTTTACAGATGAAAGCAGTTTTTATACTTTAAGTTCACCACCACAAGCCGAAGTAACCGATTTTAATGCTTCGCCTGTTAATAGCAGCACCATTAATCTAAACTGGACAGAAGCAACGTTTCCAGTAACAGGCGCATCCGCTACAGGTTATATCATTCTACGCCGCATAGATGGAACTGACCCTGCCACTTCAGGTATTGCCAATGGAAGTGCATCATTCACTTTACCCGAAGGCACTTCTTTAATTACAACCATCAGCAATGGTACAACCATAAGTTATACAACCACAGGATTAACAGCAGGAACGCAATACAACTATCTTATCATTCCCTTTACCTGGGATGGCGTTAATAATGCAACACGTAATTATTATCTTGTAAATGCTGCAACAGCAAATGCATTAACGCCTGGCAATGGTGCAGCAGAATACTTCAGGAGTAAGCAATCCGGCTTCTGGAACAATGCAACAACATGGGAATCTTCTGCCGATGGCATTACCTGGGGACCAACATCTGCTGCGCCAACCAATAATGCAAAAGGTATCGTAATAAGAAGTGGTCATAACATTTCAATTTCCAGTTCTTCAACCGCCGCTCTTTTAACCATACAACCGGGTGGAATTCTTACACACAACAGAACTTATAGTTTTTACATAGCAGATAATCCCGGTTTTGATTTTATTGTAGAAGGTGGAGGTACTTATATAATTCGAGGCACCGCACCTTCATTTGAACCAGGGGCAACAGCAGAAATTCAAACAGGAGCACTTGTAATTGCAGATGGAAATGATGGCGGCGGAAGCGACGACTTTGCACGGCTTGATAATGTATATTTCAGAACCGACGCTGTAATGCAGTGGGCAAACTCGAGAGTTTTCCAGGCTAATGGGGTTACTTATTTTCCAAATGCAAACAGTACAACAATACCTATATTTAGAGTCACCTATTCTCCTTCAGTACCTGCCGGAGGCAATGGTCCGCTTGTTTTTAATGGCAAATTTGAAACAACAACTGACATATATTTTCATAACAGTGGAGCAAAAATTTTTAGGAATGGCATTGGCGGAACCGGAAGAATAATCAATTACAAAGCCGATGATAGACTCTGCGGACCTCTTCAAATTACAGGAAGCAATTCGGTAATTGAAGGAAGCGTTGAACTTAATTTAGTTGATTCTTTAGACTCCTACAGCAATGTTTTTGAGATAACATCTTCAGCCAATGTTACTATAAATGGAAACCCCAAAATCATTATAGGCTCCTCCGGTAAAAAAGCTACTTTCTTGATAACAGGCAAGCTTTTGCATAACGGCGCTACACCTATTGATCTTACTTATGGTTCTTTGATTTTAAATGGATCAATTGATGCAGGCAGTGCCGGAACTTTTAGCACAGGAACTTCCGGTTCAACAGTAACTAATATAGCGGTTGGTGGAACCGGTGATGCAGGCATCCTGAATTTTACTTCTAATAAAAATCATGTAAACAACTTTACTATAAATCGCAATGGTCCTGGCGCAAACATCAGTCTTGGAAGTGATGTAAACATCATTCAAAACCTGAACATTATAGCAGGAGTGTATTCTATTGGCGCACATAACACAACATTATACGGAACAATTTCAGGAAATGGAATGATAACCGGTTCAGCATTATCTAATCTTACAATTGCAGGCACATCAGGAAATACAGTAGGCATATTAAGATTTACTGCGGGAAATCAACTATTGAATAATCTTTCTATAACAAGAAGTGGAACAGGTGCAGGTGCAAGTTTAGGAACAGATGTAAGCATCGAGGGCATATTAAATATTCAAAACGCCGATGCAGCATTAACC
>JAEZRL010000072.1 GCA_023440945.1 Bacteroidota bacterium | reverse complement strand
TTTTTCGCCTGTTCGAGGATCCATCCAATCCATTGCAAACACAGGAAAACCTAATCTTTCTCCATCACGTTTACTTAATTTGCCATTGCCGTCAGGTTTTAATATCAAAGGCAGATGTGCCCATTGTGGCATTGCTTCTTTCCATCCCATGTATTCCCATAACAAAATATGGACAGCTGCTGATGGTAACCATTCTTCACCGCGAAATGCATGCGTTATTTTCATTAAATAATCATCTATTACAACTGCCAAATGATACGTTGGCATTCCGTCTGCTTTCAATAATACTTTGTCATCCACCAGCGAAGTGTTGAAACTTACTTCGCCTCTTATCATGTCAGTAAAAGTTACTTCTTCATTTTGCGGTATTTTTATGCGTATCACATAAGGTACACCTTCACTTATTAATCGTCGCACTTCATCTTCACCCATCGTTAAAGAGTTGCGCATTTGTTCACGCAATAAAAAATTATATTGCGGCGAAGGATTTACATCTGTTTTAAATTTATTACGCATTTCATCAAGCTCCTGTGGCGTATCAAATGCATAATAAGCCTTTCCTTCTTTCACTAATTTTTCTGCATATTGTTTATACATCTCCTTGCGTTCACTTTGGCGGTAAGGACCATAAGGTCCGCCATGCCGAACACTTTCATCCGGTTCTAATCCACACCAGCGAAGTGTTTCAAAAATATAATCTTCAGCACCTTCTACAAATCTTGTCTGGTCTGTATCTTCAATACGAACAATAAAATCGCCGCCATTGTGTTTTGCAAAAAGATAATTGAATAAAACAGTTCTTACACCGCCCAAATGCAAACCTCCTGTTGGCGATGGCGCAAAACGAACTCTTACTTTTTGTTGCATCATGCGGCAAAGATAAAATGCAAAAAACGCTTTGGAATTTTTTTATGAAGCCAGCTTATTATCTTTAATCAGCTTTTGTTGTGTCACTCTCTTGTACGTTCGGTAATTCTATTCAGCTTTGGTTCCCGGTTCAAACAGTATTACAAAAGCAAACGGCTTTATTGCTCAATTTTTTTCTATCGGGTGGTGTCTTCACCAGCTAAAACTTGTATCCTTACAAACTTGTCATTCTTTGTAGTGTTATGAAACATATAAGTATTATTGTTTGTCTGTTGTTTTTATTTCTGTTGAAAGCTTATTCACAGCTTACTTATAATGAGTTGGAAGTGCAATACGATTCTGTGTGGACGTATAAAAACTTAAAACTTATTCCTGTAAAATTCAAATCAACAGGTGGTACTGTTATTCCAAATAACGGCATGATAAGTTTTTCCGAAGCTTTTCAAACAGGAAAAATTACACTGCATGAATTATCAAATCCTGAAGGTGCGGATATAAATACTTTATTTATAAAGAACCGTTCGAAAAAGAATATTGTGATCAGCAGTGGTGAAATGATAGAAGGCGGCAAACAGGACAGAGTTTCGGGCATTACAACCATTATTCCCGCCGAAGAAGATTATTATCTTCCTGTTTTTTGCATTGAAAAAGGAAGATGGAATGGCAAAGCAAAACCTTTTTCGTATGCGGGTACGGTAGATGCTGCATTGAAAAAGCAAATTGATGTAACGCAAAAGCAGAATGATATCTGGAAAGAAATCGACAAACAATACCAGGATAAAAATGCCACTGCGGACACCTGGCCCTATATAAAAATTTATAAAGACACTTCCGGAGCTGATTCATCTTATATGAATTATTTTATGAATCGGTTTAAAAATTCTGACAGCAGTTTTGCCGGTTTTGTTGCGATTACTTCCAACCACATTATCAGTTGCGAACTTTTTGCAACACCTGAATTGTGTTTTCTTTTTTATAAAGGATTGATCAATACTTATATTCATTCAGTAACAGATAAAGAAGGCACCCCTTCGGTGGAAGATGAAGAAGTACGTGATTTTCTCGACGGTTTTATGAGATCAGCAAAACAACAGAAACGCTACCTTTCCACACATGGAAGAATTGATACCTACGATAAAAAGATCATTCATCTTGCAGCCTATCCTGAAGAGTAAAAACCTTTTGTGCCCCTTGTGCAGGGCCTTTGTATTCATAGTGGTTAGAAAGTTTTAATCAAATCACAAAGAACAAAAGCGAGAAAATCAATTTCAGAAAATCGCAGGCAAAATAAGCCTTGCATTTTTCTCTAATGCTCCTTCTCTTCTTCAGTTTCGCTTTCTTAGCTTTGCACGCCTTTTTAAAGAAGGAATTATCTATATGCTGAAATCAGAAGCCAGGAAAACTTTACAACTTGCTTTCCCGATTATTTTGGGAGAAGTTTCGCAAATGGCTTTGGGCATTATAGACTCTGCAATGGTTGGTGCGGTTGGTTATAAACAACTCGCTGCTGCAGCATTGGTCATGAGTGTGATTAACATTCCTTACGTATTTGGAATTGGAATTACGATCTCCGTTTCGCAAATGGTATCAATGGCGCATGGCAGAAATGATAAAAAAATGGTCAGTCATTATTTGTATAATGGATTTTGGCTATGTACAATTTCTGCTATAATCATTGGATTGTTTTTGGAATTTTCGAAAGACATTTTACTTCATCTCAACCAGGATCCTGAAGTAGCGCAATTGGCCATTCCTTATTTACAGATTATGGGATGGTCAGTAATCCCAATGTTGCTTTTTCTTGCATTAAAACAATTCACGGATGGACTTGAATATACACGAACCGCAATGATTCTTTCCATCGCCGCTCTTCCGTTAAATGCATTTTTAAACTGGCTATTCATTTTTGGCAACTGGGGGTTTCCAAGACTGGAATTGGTAGGTGCAGGATGGGGAACACTTATTACAAGAATCGTTATCTTTTTAGTTTTAGCCATCATTATTTTATACCATAAAACCTTTTGGCGTTACATCGCTGTAAGAAGTATTGTTTGGAAGTTGAACTGGAAAACGCAGAAAGAATTATTAGGGATAGGTATTCCAAGCAGTTTTCAAATAACAATGGAAGCAGGTGCATTTGCCATCTCAGGAATTTTAATCGGAACGATAGGTGCGGTAGAACAGGCTGCTCATCAGATAGCGTTAAGTCTTGCTTCGCTCACATTTATGGTTTCGATGGGATTATCTCAGGCGGGTTCTATCCGAACAAGTAATGCTTTTGGCAGAAAGGATAAAACTGCTATTTCATTCATAGGAAAAAGCACCATTTTTATGGCGCTTATTTATGGAACTTTTTGTGCGATCGTATTTATACTTTTTAGAAAAACCCTGCCTACTTTTTTTAATGAGGATGGTGATGTAGTAAACATGGCCGCTTACCTGTTAATATTTGCAGCTTTTTTTCAAATTTCTGATAGTACCCAATCCATTTCAGCAGGGTTACTAAGAGGGATTAAAGACGTAAAAATTCCCACTTATTTCATATTCATTGCTTACTGGGTTGTAGGTATTCCATCCGGTTATATTCTTGCATTCTATTGTAATATGGGTGCAGCGGGTATTTGGATGGGTTTTATTATCGGGCTTACTTTTTCCGCTTTGTTTTTAAGTTTAAGATTTAAAAAGATGGCAATTTTTTGAAAGCAAAGAATTTCATCAAATTATAGAAGCATAAAACTCTTTATTTTATGTTTTCATCTGTGACAACAGTGAGAAGTTGAATTCATAAACTTACTATCCCGCTAAAAAACCTAACACTTCTTTTTTAAAGACATCCGGAGCCTGTACATGCGGAATATGTCCAATACCTTTTAATTCTATCAGTTTTGAATTTTCTATTTGCTGATGAAACCAACGTCCCAGCTCAGGATATTTTCCATGTTGTGCTGATATCTCTTTACTTAATAATCCTTTGCCTACAATAGTTCTGTCTTCCTGACCGATAAGCATAAGTGTTGGTGTTTTAATGTATTTGAACTCATACAAAACAGGTTGCTCGTATATCATTTGATAAGTTAGAGCATTTGCCCATGCTACCTGTAAGGAATCAGGACGGTTCAATACTTCATATTGTGCGGCTACATATTGTTCATATTCCGGTTTCCATTGCGGGTAATAACCCTCCTGGTATTTTTTTAATGATTCATAAGTTGCTCTTGCTTCTTTCTCGTATTGCTGTTCAATAGTGTGATAAGGCACAAAGGTTTTATAATCTTCTAAGCCAATTGGATTTTCAAAGATCAATTTGTTAACCATTCCGGGATACATCAATACAAATCTTGTGGCCAGCATTCCACCCATAGAATGACCGATAACAGATACTTTTTGAATGCCTAAACTATCCAATAATTTTTTTGTGTTGTAAGCGAGCAAATGAAAACTGTAATGAATATTTGGTTTATCCGACTTTCCCCATCCTACCTGGTCCGGAACTATAACACGATAACCATTAGTGGTTAAAAAAGTTATCACATCTTTCCAATAATAACCATTGAAATTTTTGCCATGAAACAATACAACTGTTTGTCCGTTTGGTTTGTCCGCAACAACATCCATGTACGCCATTTTCACCGGCTGACGTTCAATTGTTAGATTGATATAATGAACAGGGTAAGGATAAGTTACAGATTGAGC
Organism: Bacteroidota bacterium; assembly: GCA_023440945.1. Lineage (GTDB taxonomy): Bacteria > Bacteroidota > Bacteroidia > Chitinophagales > Chitinophagaceae > JAEZRL01. The sequence goes on along the minus strand of JAEZRL010000072.1, from coordinate 2,690 downwards.
CTCTAACAAGGATAAGGATAAAACCAATAATAGTACAATGCCGAAAAGCTTTTTCATGATCTTTTTGAAAAAAACGTTCAAATATCAGACCTTATGAAATTTCTTCCCAGGATTCCAGAACTTCCTGTGTATGATTTTCTGTATCGGGTTTGGTAATGATCTTTCTTATAACGCCATTTTCATCGATCAAAAAAGTGGTTCTTATAATGCCCATGTATTTTCTGCCGAACATCATTTTTTCACCCCAAACGCCATATCGCTCCACTATTTTTTTGTCTTCATCTGCTATTAAGGGAAATGGAAGATGATATTTATTCTCAAACTTTTTATGACTTTTTATACTATCCGTACTAACGCCTATAACCTGGAAACCTTTTTCTAAAAGTTCGGTATAATTATCCCGCAGGTTGCATGCCTGTGCTGTACAGCCCGGCGTATCATCTTTCGGATAAAAGTATAATACCACTTTTTTGCCTTTAAAGTCTTTAAGAGAGATATTATTGCCGTTCTGATCCACGCCTTTAAAAGCAGGCGCTTTATTACCTTCTTTTACTGCTGCCATGATCTTTGATTTTAGAATGTAGAAACAAGCTGCAAGTTATTTTTGTTCAGCACGATAAGCTTTCGGAAAAGGCAAAAATGATTAACTTTTCTAATTTTCTTTTTCAAGCCTTTTTTTTCGGTGTCAACACTTATCTTTGCGCAAAATTTGAGGAAAGGTATGTTCTTTAAAGGCGTAAAACGATTATCTGTAGCGGTTTTCAGCTTGTTTTTACTGTTTTCAGCAAAAGTATCGTTTGGTCAAACAGGCCACGAACCAACAAACCCTGAAACGGAGGCAAGTACTCAAAGAAATGAGAAGAAAACCGGTTTTAATGCAAGCGAAGTTATTTTTGGTCACGTTTTGGATGCGCATGAATTTCATTTCCTTTCTTATGAAGGAAAAGATGGTGAAGAACATAGTGTTGCCATCCCTTTACCTGTTATATTATATTCTCCTCAAAAAGGCTGGTCTTTTTTTATGGCTTCAGAATTTGAAGAAGGCCATAAAATTGTTGATGGTTACAAGTTGGAGGGTCCGCATATCACTTCTGTTGAACCGGGTGTAAAGGTGTACGATTTTTCTCTTACACGTAACGTTGTTCAAATGTTCATTGCTTTGGGATTATTTGTTTGGATAATGATTGGTGTTGCAAAAAAATATAAACAAAATCCGGATAAAGCACCTTCAGGAATGCAGAATGCGATGGAAGTGGTGGTTAATTTTTTAAGAGATGACGTAGCAAAACCAAACCTTGGGCATAAGTATGAAAAATATATGCCTTATCTGCTTACTGTTTTCTTCTTTATTCTTATCAACAATATTGTAGGTTTAATTCCCGGAACCGCAAATGTTACAGGAAATATTGCCTTCACCATGATACTTTCTCTTATCTCTTTCGTGGTGATCATGTTCAGCAGTAACAAGCACTATTGGGGGCATATTGTAAATCCACCTGTACCTGGTTTTGTAAAACCTATCATGTTCCCGGTAGAAATACTTGGAATTTTTACTAAGCCTTTTGCCTTAATGATACGTCTTTTTGCAAATATGCTGGCGGGACATATCATTATTATATGTTTGATCTCGATGATCTTTATATTCGGCGCATTAAGTTCAGGTGTAGGTTGGGCTTTTTCACCTATATCAATAGGATTTTCTGTGTTTATTTATTTTATCGAAATATTAGTGGCGTTTATCCAGGCATACATTTTTACCAACTTAACAGCGGTATTTATCGGGCAGGCAATGGAAGGCTCTCATGATGAACATGAGCATCCGCTGCCGCCTCACAGTACACCGGAATATAACGATCCCATAATGGTTTAATAAAAGTTTTAATCAGTATAAATACACAACTATGGATTTATTAGTATTGTTAAGCACAGTTCCCTGGGCAAATGCAGGTGGAGCAATTGGTGCGGGTTTAGCCGGCATAGGTGCAGGTATCGGTATCGGTCAAATCGGTAAAGGTGCCGTAGAAGCTATCGCTCGTCAACCAGAAGCGGTTAACGACATCCGTTCTAACATGATCCTTGCTGCAGCACTTGTAGAAGGTGTTGCACTGTTCGGGGTTATTGCAGGTATTCTTGCAATGTTCGTGTAAACCAATTTACTGCATCTAAAGCACAGGGCGGCGGATGCAGTATTTTTTACGTCTGTTTTTTAAGACAAAAAAGATTTCGATCAAAGAGATTTAATACATAACAAATGGATTTACTTACACCCAGTTTTGGCTTATTGATATGGACGCTGTTAGCGTTTTTGATTGTGTTTTTTATTCTGAAAAAATTTGCCTGGAAACCTATCATCCAAAGTTTGAAGGACAGGGAAACAGGTATTGCTGAATCTATTGCCACAGCAGAGAGGGTAAAAGCTGAAATGGCTCACCTGAAAAGTGAAAATGAAGCGCTGCTGGCAAAAGCACGTGAAGAGAGGGCACAGATGCTTAAAGAAGCAAAAGACACAGGCGATAAAATGCTTGCTGAAGCAAAAGAAAAAGCACAAAGCGAATACAACAGGATTTTGGCTGACGCACAACAAGCTATTCAGCAGCAAAAAAATGCGGCAATTATCGATGTAAAGAACCAGGTTGGTCATTTAGTAATTGAAGTTGCAGAGAAAGTATTGCGGAAAGAGCTTGCTGATA
>JAEZRL010000067.1 GCA_023440945.1 Bacteroidota bacterium | reverse complement strand
ATCTAAAACCTGATCTTTCAAGACCGTGACTTGGCCTTGAATTCATATATAATGACGCAGAAAAATACAAACTCTAAATAAAGAAAAAATGATACCGGATACAAAGGAGGATAAGAAAACAAAAACCAATGACTGGTTCGATAATTCGAAGCGTACAAAAAACGACGCCGGAAAAAACAGCATTAACCAAAAAACCTCTCTTGATACACGTTTTCAAACACCACAATCTTTACATGTTGATGTGGAAGGCTTGCATGAAGAATTGAAAAAAGTAATAACAGGCGAAGTACGTTTTGATGCCGGAAGTAAATCTCTATACTCCACGGATGCTTCCAATTACAGGCAAATACCCATTGGAGTTGTTCTTCCTAAAACAGAAGAAGATGTTATTAATACCATTAATTTATGTCATAGGTACAATGCGCCACTGTTAAGCAGAGGTGGCGGAACAAGTCTTGCCGGACAATGTTGCAATGTGGCTATAGTAATGGATATGTCGAAATATTATAACCAGGTTTTGCATATTGACAAAGAAAAGAAACTGGTTACCGTTCAGCCTGGAATTGTTTTGGACGAAATGCGCAATGCAACCGAAAGAAATGCAGGCTTAACTTTCGGTCCCGACCCGGCAACCCATGACCATTGCACTTTAGGTGGAATGCTCGGTAATAATTCCTGCGGTATCCACTCGGTGATGTCTGCTTTTTATGGTTACGGTGCAAGATCATCAGACAACACAGAATGTTTAACCATCGTTACTTATGATGGCATAAAAATGAAAATAGGACCGACCTCCGACGAAGAATATAACAAGATCATTCAGGAAGGTGGAAGAAAGGCAGAGATATATCAAAAGATGAAAGCTTTTGTTGATAAATATGCTGATAAGATAAGAGAGAAATTTCCAAATATTCCGCGTCGTGTTTCTGGCTATAATCTTCCTGAATTATTACCCGAAAACGGATTTAATGTAGCAAAAGCTTTAGTAGGTTCTGAAAGCACTCTGGTAACAATCGTTGAAGCAACGCTTAAACTGGTAACCACACCAAAAGCAAGAAGCCTATTGGTTCTTGGTTATACAAGTCTTCCTGATTCAGGTTATGCCGTTCCGGGAATATTAAAACACAAACCCATCGGCCTCGAAGGAATTGATGATATGCTGATTGATTTTATGCGCAGAAAAGGGTTGAACATAAATGATATTCCGCTTCTTCCAAAAGGCAATGGCTGGTTGCTGGTTGAATTTGGTGGCGATGATAAAAATGATTCTGACAATAAAGCAAAGAAATTGATGGATGAATTGAAGGGTCATAAAAATCCACCTTCCATGAGTTTATTTGACGATCCTTCACAGGAAAAATTATTATGGGAAATAAGAGAATCCGGCTTGGGCGCAACGGCCTGGGTTCCCGGTGAACCAAACGGCGGACCGGGTTGGGAAGATTCTGCTGTTGCACCGGATAAAGTTGGTGATTATCTCAAAGACCTTCGTGCTTTGTTTGATAAATATGGTTATCATCCTTCCATTTATGGTCACTTTGGGCAAGGTTGTATTCATTGTCGGGTTGGGTTTGATTTTTTATCGGAAGAAGGAATTGAAAAATATAAAAACTTCACTATTGAAGCTTCTCATCTCGTTGTAAAATATGGTGGTTCTATATCCGGCGAACATGGCGATGGACAGGCAAGAGGCGATCTGCTGAACATTATGTATGGTGACGAACTGGTTCAGGCTTTCAAGGAATTCAAAGAGATATGGGATCCGATGGGAAGAATGAATCCCGGTAAGATCGTAAACACTTATGGTCAAATCAATGATCTTCGTCTTGGCACCGATTATAATCCGCCTAACTTAAAAACGCATTTTAAATTTCCTGATGATAATTATAGCTGGGAACGTATCACACTAAAATGTGTTGGCGTAGGCGAATGCCGCAGGCATGAAGGTGGAACGATGTGCCCGAGTTACATGGTTACAAGAGAAGAAGAACATAGTACAAGAGGACGTTCCCGTTTATTATATGAAATGTTGCACGGCCAGGTTTTGAAAGATGGATGGAAAGATCCCCATGTAAAAGATGCCTTAGACTTATGTCTTGCGTGTAAAGGTTGCAAAGGTGATTGCCCTGTAAATGTGGATATGGCAACCTATAAATCAGAATTTCTTTCTCATTATTATGAAGGAAAACTAAGGCCACGGACCGCTTATGTTTTTGGCTGGATATACTGGTGGTCACGACTTGCTTCGCTCATGCCATCTGTTGCAAACTTCTTTACACAAACACGTGGTATCAGCAGGATAACAAAAGCCATTACAGGCATCGAGCAAAAACGTAAAATGCCAAAGTTTGCTGACATCACTTTTAAGGAATGGTTCTTCAACCGTGGACGGTCAACAGACAACGGTCAACCGAAAAATCAAACAAAGAAAGTGATCTTATGGGCGGATACTTTCAACAATTATTTCATGCCTGAAACATTGGTTGCAGGCACAGAGGTTTTGGAAGCAGCAGGCTTCGAAGTCATCGTTCCAAAACAATCACTTTGTTGCGGCCGTCCCTTGTATGATTTTGGTATGCTTAACACGGCCAAGCGTTTATTGCTTGAAATACTGGATACTTTGAAAGATGAAATCACGAATGGAGTTCCCATCGTTGGTCTCGAACCAAGTTGTGTAGCTGTTTTTCGCGATGAACTGCATAATCTTTTTCCTCATAAAGAAGACGCAACACGTTTATCAAAACAGGTGTTTACGCTGGCTGAATTTCTTGAAAACAAAGCGCCGGATTTTAAAGTGCCTGAATTGAAAAGAAAGGCAATTGTTCATGGTCACTGTCATCATAAATCGATCATGAAAATGCGGTGCGAAAAAACATTGTTGGATAAAACAAAACTGGATTACAACGTGCTTGATTCAGGTTGTTGTGGCATGGCAGGATATTTCGGTTATGAAAAAGGCAAACATTATGAAGTATCTATCGGCGCTGGTGAAAGAGTGTTGTTACCTGCTGTAAGAAATGCATCAGAAGATACAGTAATCATTGCAGATGGTTTCAGTTGCCGCGAACAAATAGAACAGGAAACAAACCGTAAAGGCATGCACCTTGCACAGGTTCTGCAAATGGCTTTACATGAAAAAAATGGTTCGCCAAAAACAGGCGCTTATCCTGAAAAGAAATATGTGGATGGAATGAAGTTGAAGGATCCATCATCCAATAAAAAATTATTGCTCTTTAGTGCTGCAGTAACACTTGGTGTTGCAGCAATCATCTTTATAAAAAACAGGAACAAATGAGTATAGATTCAATTGCAGAAACTGTAGGCAAAATAGGAACGGCGATTGGTCGTGGAATAATTGCAGGTGCAGCAGGAACTGCAGCGATAACCCTATCGCAAACAATTGAAATGAAAATTGAAGATCGTCAGCCCAGTTCTGCACCCGCAGATGCTGCTTCCAAAGCTTTGGACATTCAACCTGCAACGCCTGAAGACAAACAAAAATTTTCGCAGGAAGTGCACTGGACCTATGGTAGTTTATGGGGTGTTACAAGAGGCATTCTTTCGCTGTGCGGAATTAAAGGCTGGACCGCAACCGCTATTCACTGGGCTGCAATAACCGGTACTGAAATGATAATGGAGCCTTCGCTTGGTGTGGCAAAACCGGTATCTCAATGGAGCACCAAACAAATTGTATTAAGCAGTATGCATCATGCAGTTTATGCTGTTGCTGCCGGACTTGTTTTTGATGCGATTGATGAAGATTGAATGTACCACTACAATCATTAAAATTTATAGCATGAAGTGGAAACTTATAAATGATAACAAACCAAAAATATATGCTTTGATATTAGACAGCGGTGATGACGTAACGTCCTCTTTACAATCTTTCGCAAAGGATAAACAATTAAGCGCTGCGCAGTTTACAGCCATTGGTGCTTTTAGCGAAGTAACGCTTGGCTTCTTCAGTTTTAAAACAAAAGATTATAAGAAGATTGAAGTAAATGAGCAGGTAGAAGTATTGGTGTTAACGGGTGATATAAGTCTGTATAAAAACGAACCAAAACTACATGCACATGTAGTTGTTGGCAAAGAAGACGGCACTGCTCATGGCGGACATTTACTGAAAGCGAAAACACATCCAACGCTTGAAATTATCATCACAGAATCGCCATCTTATTTAAAAAGAGAAATAGATAAAGAAACAGGTTTGGCTTTGATAGCGATTGATCAATCACATTAAATACAAGTAAGTAAAGGTTTATTTGAAACAATGAATATGGATAAAGATTTTAAAGATAAAGTTGTTGTGGTAACAGGAGCTTCCGCAGGATTGGGAAGAGCCATTGTAAAAGAATTTGCAAAGCATGGAGCAAAGGTTGGATTAATAGCTCGTAATGTGGATGGTTTGGAAGGTGCTAAAAAAGATGCTGAAGAATTGGGTGGCGAAGCATTGGTAGTACCAACTGATGTTGCCAATAGTGAAGAAGTGCAAAAAGCGGCAGACATAGTTGAAGAAAAGCTTGGCTCGATAGATGTTTGGATCAACAATGCAATGGTAAGCGTATTTGGTCCGTTGAAAAAAATGAATGCAGCAGAGTTTGAACGCGTAACGGATGTTACTTATCTCGGCCAGGTTTATGGAACGATGGCAGCATTACGCAAAATGCTTCCAAGAGATAAAGGAAAAATCATATTGATTGGTTCTGCTTTGGCTTATCGCGGTATTCCCCTGCAAAGCGCTTATTGTGGCGCAAAACATGCCATACATGGTTTCTTTGAATCATTAAGGGCTGAACTTTTACACGATGAAAGCAGGGTGAAATTATGCATGGTGCAAATGCCTGCCATGAATACAACCCAATTTGGTTTTGTAAAAAGTTATCTGCCAAACAAACCAAAGCCAATGGGCATTATTTATGAACCTGAAGCTGCAGCCCGTTCTGTTTATTATGCGGCAACGCATGATGAAAGAGAAGTATTTTATGGTTACTCTACTTACAAAACAATTCTTGGTAATAAAGTTGCTCCCGGTTATCTCGATCATTATTTAGCAAAGACAGGTTATAAAGGACAACAGACAGATGAACCAGATGATAAAAACAGGCCAAATAATCTATGGGAACCAATTCCAGGCGATCATGGAGCAAGAGGTCCGTTTAATGCAAAAGCAATGCATTATAGTCCCATTTTTAAAGCAAAGAAAAATAAATGGTTAGCATTTGCTGCAGGTACTGCTCTTTTAACTGGTATTGGTTTATTGATTAATAGTTTGAGCGATGAAGGAGTTACTAATAAATTGAAGAAGATGATATGAATCGATAAAACTTAACCACAAAGAACACTAAGAAAAAAAGGCACAAGGAACACAAAGACTTTGTGGCCTTCGTGAAAAAAACTTTGTGATCCTTGTGTTTGAAATAAAGTTGAATAAAGAACAAGGCGCTGAAGTGAGTGACACAACGATGTTTAATAGTAGCACTTTCGCCGGTAACAAAAAAACCTGTAAATGATTAAAGCAAGCCTGCATAATTTTTCAGAACTATTGTTTCAATCAATGATGAAACCTTCATCTGCTGAGGCACATCATATTTATGGCTTGTTTAAACAATACAGTTATGCAGCATTGGGCATGTTGTTATTAGTTTCTGCGTTAACCGCTTATGCCTGTTATAAATTCCGAAAGAAGAAAGATGATGAACGCAAACCTGCACAGTTTAAGGGTAATGCAAAAGTGGAAGCATTGATGATCGGTGGCCCTTTTCTATTGCTGATATGGTTCTTTTATCAAACCGTAAAAACAATGAAAGATGTTGAACCGGGAGTAGATAAAAACCGCCAACCGGATGTGGTTGTAACGGCGCACCAGTTTTGGTGGGAAGTACAATATCCTGATAAAAATGTTACTACTGCAAATGAAGTGCATTTACCTGCAAATGAAAAAGTATTGATAGAATTAAGATCGGCAGATGTTATACATGATTGGTGGGTACCTGAATTAGGCAATAAAATGGATATGGTTCCCGGACGAAGTAATTATTTATGGCTGAAGATTGATAAGCCTGCGGTGTATCACGGTTTGTGCAGTGAGTTTTGCGGAGCGCAACATGCATGGATGCGTTTGAAAGTGATCGCACAGGATGAAAACAATTATCAAAACTGGTTAACAGCACAGGCACAACCTGCTGTACAAACTTTGGACAGCACAGCTTTGAAAGGCGCCGCAATTTTCCAGTCAACAACCTGTGCAAGCTGTCATGCAGTGAAGGGAACTTCTGCGCAGGGACAGGTTGGCCCTGATCTTACACATGTGTTTTCAAGATCTACATTGCTGGCGGGAAAACTATCAACAGACCAGGCAAATTTATTTAAATGGATAAGCGATCCGCAAAAGATAAAACCCGGCTCGAAGATGCCTGATTTTTATTTTGGAAAAGATACGGTTAATGCAATTGTTCACTATCTCACCCAACTGAAATAATATGGCCGAAGCGATAGAAATACCAGAGCCGCAACAACCGATACCGGGATTGAGTGTAAGTACGGACCAGGGTTTGCTGCAATGGATATCGTCTGTTGATCACAAGCAACTCGGTATTATGTACCTGTTAATGTCATTGCTGTTCTTTTTAATTGGTGGTGCTTTCGCTTTGCTTATGCGTGTACAGTTAGCATGGGCAAACAATAGTTTTTTATCGCCTGAATTATACAACCAACTCTTTACCATGCATGGCACCACGATGAT
>JAEZRL010000509.1 GCA_023440945.1 Bacteroidota bacterium | reverse complement strand
ATAACATAGCCCTCATGCTATATAACAAAGCCTCCATGCGATATAACATAGCCCTCATGCCGTATAACATAGCCCCTCATACTGTATAACATAGCCCTCATGTTGTATAACATAGCCCTCATGCTGTATCGCAAATCTTAAATTCCGCTTTGAACTTCCCGCCGCTTTATTTGCAGGCGTTTTTGGTTTAGTGGAAGATGGAATGGGTTTGCCATGGAGGCCCGGTAAAGAGATTTTAAGCAGCCTGGTTTTGATGATTGGAGAAAGGGAAGTAGATTCGATTGTACTAACAACAATTGAGAACATATAATAATAAAAGATTGAAAATCAGTAGTTATTTTTTTGAGGGAATATCTTACAATAACATAAATTAGCGTGTTGTGCTGCTATTTCCAAAAACAACCTCAGAATATTATTTTTACCAGCTATTTTAGAAATATGAAAAATTTTGATACAAGGTCGTATAGTATAGCTGACTTCGTAGAATGGGAAAATAATGGCTTGCTTGAGTTATCACCAGACTTTCAACGGCGTTCCGTTTGGTCAGACAAAGCAAAATCTTATTTAATTGACACAGTATTGAGGGGAAAGCCGATGCCTAAAATAATTATTACACAGAAACTTGAAGGTGCGAAGCATAAAAGGGTTGTTGTAGACGGACAGCAAAGACTTAGGGCTATTTTAAGCTATTATAATGGTGATTTCAAAATCTCCAGAGCTCATAATAAAGAGCTTTCGAACTATAGCTACCAAACACTACCCGATGGCCTCGACCGTGAGTTTCTAAAGTATGAACTAGGTGTTGACTTACTTTTTGACGTGCCCTACGAAGATTTGTTGGATATATTCGCTCGAATTAATAGTTATACGGCAAAACTAGAGCCTCAAGAACTTTTTAATGCACGTTACTTAGGATTTTTCAAGCAAACGGTTTATAAGCTCGGCTATAGATACGTAAACTTTTTTATAGAATCAGGTATTTTAACGAAGGCAAAAGTGACAAGAATGGGTGAAGCTGAGCTTGCTGCTGATTTATTTGTTGCGTTATTAGATGGCGTACAAACTAATAAAGGCATTGAAAGTTTTTATAAAAAATATGAAGATGTCGCAGGAAATCTTGAAACAATAGAAAAACATTTCGATAAAGTAATGAGCTACATCGGTTCAATTTATAAAGCAGAAGAGTTAAAAACAACCAATTTTTCTCGCATTCACTTGTTCTACTCTCTTTTTACGGCTGTAGGACATTTGTTATATGTATTGAATGGGCCAGATCGAAAGTTGAAAAAGGCAATTTCTGAGAAGTCAACTGGTAAAATGCGTGTTGCATTGGATAATGCAAGCGCATACTTCGATGAAGTATCAGCAAATATGGATGACACAACCTATCCAAAACCTATTAAGGATTTTATAAATGCTTCAAGAAGAGGAACAACCGACACAAGTGCTCGAATTCTTCGTACAAATTATCTATGCAAACGGATTATAGAAGCCTTATAATCTTACCCAATGCCTGTAAAAAATAGAGTTAGAATAAGCGCAGCTTATAACAATTTCAATAATGAAATTCAAAGACTTGAAAAATTTGATTTTTCTAATCACAAGAAGTTTATAAGCAAAGAACTTTCAAAGCCACAAATTGAATTATTAGTCGAATCTATATTTTTTGCTTCATACCGAGCATACGAAAACTTCTTAAGGGAAATATTTCTTCTTTATTGTTTGGAGAAGCAGTCATCGAAAAAACCCAAAGTCAAATCTTATTTAAAGCCTAAAGATTTTGCTCATGCTGAACTATTAATTAAATCATCAATGCATTTTTTGGATTGGACAAAGCCAGACGATGTTATAGCGAGAGCAGACCTTTATCTTGAAAACGGTCATCCAATTAAGCTACCTTATACGACTAATCTGCAAAAGCTTAAAGACTTTAAAAAATTAAGAAATCATATAGCTCATAATTCTCTCGAGTCTGAACTTCAGTTTGAAAAACTTGTTAGCAATTATTATGGAGGTGTAAAGCCATTGATCTTACCTACGCCTGGACAATACCTTATGTTATCATCAAAAATAAAACGAGGAAACTATCTCTTATTAGATTTTTTTGACATTATGAAACAAATATCAATCGACCTAACTTAAATAGCAGCATCCCCACGCTTGGCGTAGTCCCCTGACTGCGTCATTGCTTTTGCAAATCTCTTGAGTTGCTTTATAAAACACCTTCGATTGCGCAATGTTTCTGCTTATGCTCTACCGTTGGGAGGAGAGATTGCGGGAAGAGAAGTATAGGTCGCTCCAACAACTCGACAAATAGAATGACTAAAATAAATTTTAAAATACTAAAACCTAACGACCAGGCTGCATTTCAACTTATTGCCGACTGGTATTTAAGTGAATGGAAAATTCCTGGTGACAAGACAATTGAAAGATTACAAACCATTACTGCAGATAATTCGCAATTTCAAATTTTAATGACTCTTGATGGCACTCCTATTTCGACAGGCGGAGTTTATGACCACGTTGGACTTCTCGACAAAGAACCAAGACTTAAAATTCACAAAAATTGGTTAGCACTTGTGTACACTCTCCCGGAAAAAAGACATCAGGGTTATGGAGCATTAATTTGTAAACATATCCAAGACCATTCAAAAAGTTTAGGTATTGACACAATGCATTTATTTACTGACACCGCAGAAAATTTATATAAGCGACTCGGCTGGACCGAAATGGAAAGACTTGCAATGGGTGACAGAAATGTTGTAGTAATGAAAAAGGAATTGCTAAATGACAACTGACACTAAAACGCCTACTACTAACACGGGCACACTTCTTACGCAATATCTCTTGGCGTGGCCCTGCGTGTAGGAAGGACATTGCGGAAAAAAGAAAGGCGCAAGTAACACAACACACAAATCTTTGCTACTTATACTTACCGCCGGGATAGGAAGTATTTTTTCATTAAATTAAATTGCGTGTTATAGCATAAATTTATGCCCTGGCTTCACCCTTTCCATTCAAAAACAAGATTGCTTACATCCCATATAGATAACAATGTCAAACGATTTACCTTCAATTCAAATAAAAATAGTATGCTAACAGCCATTAATCCAAAGCTACCAATGAGAAACAAAGCTGTGACCAAAGACTTTTACATCAACAAATTAGGATTTAAAAATGTAGGAAGTTCTGACTACGACGGTTATTTGATGGTTGAAAAAGACGATATAGAAATTCACTTCTTTGAATTTAAAGAAATCGACCCTAAAGAAAATTACTCAGGCGTTTATATCAGAACAGACAACATTGACAACCTATATCAGACATTGCTGGATAACAAAGTTAGCATACATCCTAATGGACCTTTAGAAACCAAGCCGTGGGGGCAAAGGGAGTTTGCTTTGCTTGACCCTGATAATAATTTATTGACTTTTGGGCAGAGCGTATGAGCAATGTTTGCGGTTTAAAAATTGAACGAGCTTTTGTGCTTCGATTAACGCAATGCTCCTGCTTATGCCATGCCTTTATGAGGAGAAATTGGGGAAAAAGAGAAGAAAAATTTTAAAAAAACACCAATGAACAATCCGCAGGTTGATAAAGTAACAAACAGGTTTACCACCACTTTGTTTATCATTTATTTAATTGCCTTATACTGGATATTACTATTAAAGCTGGGTGTACAGTTTTCTTATATGGAACAAAGGAACGTAAACCTTGTTCCATTTAGTGAGCCTATTGTTCTTCATGGCAAAGCTGATTTTAGCGAGATAATTTTGAACATAGTAATATTTATACCGCTTGGTTTATATGCAGGGGCTTTGTTTAAAAAATGGAATACCGGGACAAAGCTTTTTGCCTGTTTCCTGGTTAGTTTATTTGTTGAAACGCTTCAGTTTATTTTGGCTATCGGCACTTTTGATGTGACGGATATTATTACCAATACTACAGGCGGAATGATCGGCTTATTGCTATTTAAAGCAATTGAAAAAGCGTTCAATAGTCATGTTAAGGCACAAAAATTTATAAACATTGTTGCCCTAACCGGAACGGTTGTAATAATTGTGTTCCTGGCCTTACTAAAACTAAACATGCTGCCAATACGGTATCAATAACAAAAGATTGCTGCGTGGCGAAATGGAAATCAACCCGGATGAAGAGATTGCTTACTTCAATGTTTCTGCCGGCACACCTTCAAAAGTCATTTCCACAGGCTTTATAAAACCATTCTCATCAAAATACATCCTGTCAATACAGGTTGCACGATGGTTTCCATCCGTTTCACCCAAAGGTCTCCTGTGGTAAACAATGTACCAGTTATCATCTTTAGGATTATGTATCACGGAATTATGCCCCGCTCCGGTTGCAATCGTTGAATCCTGCTGCAATATCTTAGCCACTCGTTTAAAAGGGCCAAAAGGTGAGTCTGCAATAGCGTAAGCCACAGAATAATTCGGGCCTGTCCATCCACCTTCGCTCCACATAAAATAATATTTATTGTTTCGGATGAACATGATCGGGCCTTCCACATAATTATCCGGCGTTATCTCTTTAAACGTTGTTCCGTCTTCAAAAGGAATAAAACCTGTAAAATCATCTTTCAGTCTTGCAATGTTGCAATGCCGCCAGCCACCATAAATAATATAGTATTTGCCATCTTTATCTTTAAAAACAAACTGGTCGATCGGCTGCGCACCATTGTAAAATTTATCAATCAGCGGCTTGCCCAGGTAATCTTTAAAAGGCCCTTCGGGTTTGTCTGCAACAGCCACACCAATACCACCAACAGCGCTGTCGTTCTGAATATCATTCGCACCAAAAAACAAAAAGTATTTGTTGTCCTTCTGCACAATAGCAGGCGCCCACACTGCACGTTTTGCCCACTTAACATTCGCAGTGTCTAATATTTTATTATGCTTTGTCCAGTTAACAAGATCGGGAGAAGAAAATGCATCCAAAAAAACCTGCTGATTATAAGGAGTAGAATATGTTGGGTAGATCCAGTATTGATTATTAAAAACCGCAGCTTCAGGGTCTGCATACCAACCCGGAAAAACCGGGTTACCCGAAGTTTTTTTATCTTTTTTATCCTGTGCCTGTACAGTAACAACGCTTGTTAATAACAACAGACCAACCAACATTTTTTTCATACACATTGCTTTAATAAATTGTTTTTTATTGAACCCGGTTTTGAATTTTAATTTGGCTTTACTTGCGTCGCACACTTGTACTGCAACAAACGTATGAGCAAAAACTTAAGAGTAATATCTTTCTCCTTTTTATGCGTGCATTTCAATTGCAAAGCATAAAGCAGCCGTTCAAATGTAAGGCAACTTGTGTCAAATTGAAAAGGCTGATGATTGAATTAACAAACTATCCTCATTTAAGTTATGCATACTGTTTAGATAAGCAAGCCTGTTAAAAGGAATTGCTTTGCAACATTAATATGAGTTAGTTCAATTTGTTACATTTACTAAGCATTGTAAAAAGAATATCATTTTTGAAGTATGAACGATAAAACCAATCTCAAAAGATTTATAGATGCGCAGGAAACTTCTTATCAAACCGCCTTATCCGAAATAAAGAACGGCAGAAAAAGAAGCCATTGGATGTGGTATATCTTTCCGCAGATACAAGGTCTTGGTTTCAGCGAAACATCCCGTTATTATGCGATAAAAGATCTGAATGAAGCGGAAGAATTTTTACAGCATCCGTTATTAGGCAAAAGGCTGGTAGAGATCTCCAACGAACTGCTTAAACTTCCATCCGGCAATGCAACGAGTATATTCGGCAATCCCGATGATCTGAAACTACGATCCTGCATGACCTTATTTGCTGCAGTTCCAAACGCCGATCCTGTTTTTCAATCTGTATTGGATAAATTCTTCAATGGGAAAGGCGATGCAAAAACATTGCAGTTGATTGAACAGATGCAGTAAAGATCAAACTAATATTTCAATGCTATTGATAGTAGCAGAACTGTTTGTTCTTAACTTTTTTTGTTACTTTTTTGTGTCAAGACAAAAAAGTAAAAATAACTAGCCTATTCTGTGCAGAAACAGAATTCCAAAATTCATTTATCTTGCAGCAAATTTTGCAACCTCATAAATGAATATTTTACTTCGAAAGGTTACTATCGCTGATCCATCATCACCACACAACACCACGGTAAAAGATATTTTAATTGAAGACAACATCATCCGGAAAATTGATGATAATCTAACAGATGAAGCAGACGAGGTTATTGATGTTGAGAACTGTTATGCTTCTCCGGGATGGGTGGATATTTTTTCCAATTTCTGCGATCCAGGTTATGAATACAAAGAAACGCTTGAAACAGGTGCAGATGCGGCTGCGGCAGGCGGTTACACGGATGTATTTGTTATTCCTAATACGCAACCGCTTATTCACAATAAAACACAGGTTGAATACATTGTGCAGAAATCAAAGTCTTTGCCTGTAACTATTCATCCGCTGGGTACGGTTACAAAAAATGGTGAAGGCAAAGAACTGGCTGAAATGTATGATATGAAAAACAGCGGCGCCATTGCTTTCACCGATGGATTAACTGCTGTGCAATCGCCGGGTTTAATGCTCAAAGCGCTTCAATATATAAAAGCGTTTAATGGTGTTATCATGCAATTGCCCCTGGATAAAACCATTGGTCAGCATGGCTTGATGAACGAAGGTATTACTTCTACCCGCATGGGCCTCGCAGGTATTCCTGATATTGCAGAAGAACTCATCATAAAAAGAGATATCGAACTATTAAAATACACAAACAGCAAGCTGCATATAACAGGTGTTTCAACCTCCGAAGGTATCAGGCTTATTCAAAAAGCAAAACAGGAAGGTTTTGCCATCACCTGCAGTGTTACGCCTTATCATTTATTTTTTAATGATGAAGACCTGCATTCTTACGATACCAACTTAAAAGTTTCACCGCCATTGCGTTCAAAAAAAGATATGATGGCTTTGCGTGAAGCGTTGTACGAAGGTTGGGTTGATTGTATTGCATCGCATCATCTGCCGCAGGACTGGGATAATAAAACAGTTGAATTCGAATATGCAAAAATGGGTATGACCGGTTTGCAGACAAGCTACGCTGTTATTCAAACCATTCTTCCCGATCTCAAAATAGCTTCCGTTATTAATCTCTTTTCTGCGAATGCAAGAAAGATATTCGGGATGAAAAATATTTCCATAACAGAAGGCGCAGTGGCAGGGATAACTTTATTCAATCCCTCAGAAGAAACTATTCTTTCCCAACAGACAAACAAAAGCAAGTCGTCTAATTCACCTTTTTTCGATAAAGCACTGAAAGGAAAAGTGATTGGGATAATCAACAAAGGACAGTTATTTTTGAATAAATAAAACTTTATGCAAACAAAACCTTCAACTCCGGTCGTTAAAGGGCTTATCATAGCACTTATCTTAATTGTAGTAGGCTTCGTTGGAAGACTCGTTCATGTGGACATGGAAAGTTGGTTCAGGTGGGTTTCAAATCTTTTATTGGTAATCGGTATCATTGTTTCCTGCGTTACTTACAGTAACCAGCTTAATCACAATGTTACTTTCGGAAATGTATTTGCAGATGGTTTTAAAACCACCGCTGTGGTTACCTGCATTACCATTGTGTTTACAGTGATAATAATGATGGTAATGCCCGAAATAAAACAACAGATATTTGATGCAGCAAAAGAACAGGCGGAAAAAGGCGGCGCTTCTGATGAAATGATACAAAAGCAACAGGAAATGATGAAGAGCATGTTCTGGGTATTTATGATCGGTGGAATATTGCTTGGTTATATTGTTGTTGGCGCCATCGCTTCGGTTATAGGTGCTGCTATCGCGAAGAAAAATCCGCAGGCAAACAATCCTTTTGTGCAGGTTAATCAAATTGGTGAAACGCAAGAATGAATTTATCTATCATAGTTCCTTTATTTAATGAAGAGGAATCGCTTCCTGAACTGAGTGAGTGGATCGTTCGTGTAGTTACCGAATATAATTTCTCTTATGAAGTTATTATGGTGGATGACGGAAGCACGGATGATAGCTGGCAGATAGTTGAAGATATATCAGCAAAGAATCCACACTTTAAAGGCATAAAATTTCAACGCAATTATGGTAAGTCCGCTGCCTTAAACGAAGGTTTTTTAGCAGCACAGGGCGACGTTGTTATAACCATGGATGCAGATATGCAGGACTCGCCGGATGAAATTCCTGAGCTGTACAGCATGATCGTGAATGATGGTTATGACCTGGTAAGCGGATGGAAAAAGAAACGTTACGATAATAAGCTCACCAAAAATCTTCCCTCTAAAATATTCAATGCAGCAGCCCGCAGAAGCTCCGGCATTAAACTGCATGATTTTAACTGCGGACTAAAAGCCTATAAAAAGAAAGTAGTAAAAAGCATTGAAGTATATGGTGAGATGCACCGCTATATTCCTGTGCTTGCAAAGTGGGCCGGTTTTAGAAAGATAGGCGAGAAGGTAGTAGAGCATCGTCCCCGTAAATATGGCGTAACAAAGTTTGGATGGGAACGGTTTATCAATGGTTTTCTTGATCTTGCCACCATTACTTTTGTAAGCAAGTTTGGCAAAAGACCCATGCATTTTTTTGGGTTATATGGCACGCTTTGTTTTCT
>JAEZRL010000468.1 GCA_023440945.1 Bacteroidota bacterium | reverse complement strand
CTTGTATTCAGTATATCTGTGATTGCAACAAGAACACATGTTTCCATTCCTTTAGCTGCGGTAACTGCAGGACTAATTATTGGTAATAACAGTCTTGATAAGAAACATATTGTAAATCTGTTCCTTAGTAGAATATGGCAATTGATTGATGAAGTACTTAATACTATTCTGTTCGTAATGATAGGGCTGCAATTGGTGACAATGCCTTTTTTGAATAATTATTGGCTTATCGGTTTTATTTCAATCATTATTATTTTAATGGCAAGAGCAGTAAGTGTTTCTGTGCCGGCGATCTTTTTGTTACGGAAGATAAGCGCAGCCAATCTTGCTATACTTACCTGGTCGGGTTTAAGAGGAGGTATTTCTGTTGCAATGGCATTATCACATCCCGCTTCGCCTTACCGTGAGATTATTCTTTCGAGCTGTTATTTTATCGTCATTTTTTCCATTATCGTTCAGGGACTAACTTTAAATCGTTTGGTAGAAAAAACGACAGGTGAGAAATAATTTTTCTGCTCAATAAAAAACTATGGATTGAATCTTTGATACATATCAATATCAAAAAAAGAAACGGAGATAATACTGCTTAATCTCAATACTAAATCTGTGTTCAATTCATCAATATCCTTAACTGAACCTTCTTCGATATAAGAAGCATAAACGGATAAATATTGTGTAGTAAAAATGAGTTCTTTTTTATCATCACGATAACCGCTGAAAGCAGGAATAATTCTTATGTAATTGGAAACTGAAGGCTTTGGCAATTCCTTTACCCATCCCACGTAAAACTTATTACTATCCAGGGTAAACTGAAGAAGCATCCAATTAGTGAAGGAAGATTTCAGCATCAACTCCAATTCATTGCCAATATAATCAATAGAAAATTTAATGGCTTTCTCCCTGTTTAGGGACAGGTTTGCAATTTCAGTGCTTATAATAGCAATAAGAAGTGAAAATATGGTTGTGCCAAAGAAAGGTACCTTTAACGGAAGAAGTGCATAAACAATATCTATTTGCGCAGGAAAAAAATGATTTGCAAAAGCACGTACGATAAATGTGAAGGCAAGAAGAAAAATTCCGATAAGGGCAGCATTCAATAAAATTCTTTGAGACTCTAAGCGGGACTGAATATACTTTAAGTATTTAAACCTGATTAAGATGTAATAGGCTCCAACCAGTGGGAATAAAAGCAGGTTAAAGGGCATGCAATCAAACCTTTTCTAATTTTCTTTGTTTGATTTTTTTATACACATTTGAATTAATAAGTTTCTCAACCATTTGCTTCACTTTTTCCTGGTTGAAGAAATCATAATTCTCAATGTATAAACGACCACTTTCCGTAGAGCGGATAATTCCATTTATATCTCTTTTATTATCCATAAAAAAATTTTTCTCTTTCAAATTTAATCTCAATTCATCATTAAACAAACTATTCTGTGCTAAAGTGCATAAAGTACGTTTTAATTCACAGGATCGCGAACAGGTTTATCATCTTTTTATAAAAACAAAAACCGCCCCAAATAAGAGGCGGCTTCGCAATTGCTACGTTTCATCATAAGGTATTCCCTGGTCTACTTCCAATGCTTTCAATCTTAATTCTTCTAATTTCTTCTTACTGTAAGCTAAACGTGAAATAAGTACAAACAATACAGGGACGATGAATATAGCCAACAAAGTTGCAGCAAGCATACCACCAAGAACTGTCCAGCCAATGGTTGAACGGGCAACCGCTCCGGCGCCTTCAGCAAAGGCCAGTGGCAGTACACCTAATATAAATGCAAAGGATGTCATTAAAATGGGCCGCAAACGAAGCTTAACCGCTTCAAGCGTTGCAGGTACAATAGCCATTCCGTTATCCACTCTTTCTTTTGCAAACTCTACAATAAGAATAGCATTTTTTGCAGCCAGACCTATCAGTGTTATCAAACCTATTTGTGCATACACATTATTGCTTAAACGGGGAATAAATGTTAGCGTTAAAATGGCGCCAAATGCACCTAGGGGCACTGCAAGTAAAACAGAGAATGGCACAGACCAGCTTTCGTACAATGCCGCCAGAAATAAGAACACAAATACAATTGACATAACAAAAATAGTAGCGGAACTGCTGCCCGCATTAACTTCCTCACGGCTTAAACCGGAGAACTCGTAACCATAACCACGAGGTAATACTTTTGCAGCAACATCTTTTAAAGCTGCAATGGCATCACCACTGCTGTAGCCTTCTGCCGCACCTCCATTTATTTCCGCAGAACGGAACATATTATAATGTGATATTAAAGGTGCGTTCTCTGTAACTTTATACGAAACCAGTGTACTTAACGGAATCATTTGTCCCTGGTTGTTGCGCACATAATATTTATCAATATCCTGCACATCGGTCCGGTACATTGTATCAGCCTGTGCAACCACTCTGAAATTTCTTCCATAAAGGGTGAAATCATTTACATAACGGCTTCCTAAAAAGGTTTGCATGGTGGTGTACACATCGCTCACATTAACGCCCATCTTCTTTACTTTTTCCCTGTCAACATTTACCTGGTAGCCTGGTGTTCTTGCAGTAAAGAAGGAGAAGGCACGACTTATTTCAGGACGTTTATTTGCTTCCGCCACAAAGTTTTGAACCACTTTTTCAAACTGGTTAATATCATCTGTCGATTCCCGTTGCTGCAGCTCGAATGTAAACCCGCCTGTTGCACCAAGACCCGGAATGGCAGGTGGTGATATTACGAGAATATTGGCTCCTTTTATGGATGAAAATTCTTTTTGAAGTTTTGCAATGAGAGCACCTAATTGTAATGAATCTGCTGTTCTTTCACTCCAGGGTTTTAAACTGGTGAAGATGGTACCACTGTTTGATTTTGTTGCAAATGTTACAACGTTCAATCCACCTAATGCAGCAAAGTGATTTATGCCCTGTGTTCTTTTAAGAATGTGCATCATCGAATCAAGTACTTCTAAACTTCTTGAAGTAGAAGAAGCTTCTGGCAGTTCGAAAGTGATATACACACGGCCTTCATCTTCCTGCGGAATAAAACCGGTTGCTTTATTTTTGAATAAAACACCTGTTCCAACAAATAGGCACACCAGCAAAACGATAACATAAGGCGCAGCTTTGATGGTTTTTCTTACACCTGCAGTGTATTTAACTGTTGTTCTTCTAAACCATTCGTTAAACTTATAGAAGAATTTATTCAATCCTTTTGATCCTTTATCCATCTGCATTGGCTTCAGTAATATTGAGCACAAGGCAGGGGTTAACGTCAGGGCAACAAAAGCAGAGATCAAAACAGAAATAGCGATCGTAATAGCAAACTGTTGATACAATCTTCCTACAATCCCGGGCATAAAACCAACAGGTACAAACACCGCAGCTAATATTAAAGCGATGGCAACTACCGGCCCCGAAATATCTTTCATCGCTTTGTAAGTAGCCTCTTTAGCACTTATCTTTTCCTCATCAATATAATGCTGAACGGCTTCCACCACCACAATCGCATCATCCACCACAATACCGATTGCAAGCACAAAACCAAACATGGTTAAAGTGTTGATGGTAAAACCTAATGGAATAAATACGGCAAACGTTCCGATAATAGAAACAGGAATCGCAAGCACAGGTATAAGCGTTGCTCTCCAGCTTTGCAGAAAAATAAACACTACCAACGTTACAAGTGCCAACGCTTCGAGTAATGTTTTTAATACTTCATCAATAGAAACTTTTACAACTGAAACTGATTCAAATGGAATCATGTAATCCACATCGCTGGGAAAAGATTCCTTTAAACGAGCCATTTCTTTTGTGATGCCATCAGCCACTTCCAATGCATTACTTCCCGGCGCCTGGTAGATCAACAAATAAGAAGCTCTTTTTCCATCTACATACGAATTACTTGCATAACTGAATTTACCCAACTGTACTCTTGCTACATCTTTTAAATAAACCAATGCACCATTATCCTGCGGCTTCGAACGGACGATGATGCTATCAAACTGGTTGGTTGAATTAAGTCTGCTATTAGTAAAAACGGTGTATTCAAAAGCTTGGGTGTTTGGTTGCGGGTTACCACCTACTGTACCCGCCGCAATCTGCAGGTTTTGTTCCTGTAAAGCTGCAACAACATCAGCCGGAGTTAACCCTAACTGTGCAAGTTTATCAGGATTTAACCAAACACGCATACTAAAGTCATCGGCACGGGTAAAAATATCACCTACGCCGGGCACACGCAGTAAGGCATCTTTTACGAATATGTTGGTGTAGTTATCAATAAAAGAAACATTATGCGTTCCGTTTGGCGAATACATTGCTACCAGCATCAAAATGCTTGGGTTACGTTTACGGGTGATAAGGCCTAAACGTCTTACTTCATCCGGTAACTGCGGCGCAGCAATGCCTACCCGGTTTTGAATATCAAGGGCTGCAATATCAGGATCTGTTCCAAGTTTCAACACCACATTCAAACTGGTACGACCATCACTTGTACTGCTGCTGCTCATATAATCCATTCCCGGCGTACCGTTTACCTGTGTTTCTATCGGCGTCGTTACGGTTTGCTCTACTGTAAGCGCATCCGCACCGGTGAAATTTCCTGACACCTGAACGGTTGGAGGTGTAATATTGGGATATTGTCCTACAGGCAAATTTCTTATTGCCAATATTCCCAACAGAACAATTACTATTGATATAACGATGGCCGTTACGGGCCTTCTGATAAAAGTATTTGCAATCATGATTCTTTCTTGATCCTCTTTTTTATGAACCCGGCTTTCACTTGTCTGTTTAACTTCGTTGCGTCGCACTCTTGTACGTTCGTCGCTCCATTCAGCAATACAGTTTCAATTACATCTTCTGCGCCTGAACTTTCGCTCCGTCTCTCACTTTCTGTACACCTTCTGTAACAATCTGTTCATTTGGCTGAAGTCCTTCTTTCACTATAATATTACCGCTCACTCTTTGGCCAAGCGTTACTTTACGTTGCGATACGGTGCTGCTGTCACTCAATACATACACAAAGTATTCGCCCATTTGTTCAACAACTGCTTTATTCGGTATTAATATTTGTGTACTGTCGCTGCTGTTCTTCACCCGCATAATACAACTCATACCAGGACGTAAAGCATAATTTTTATTGGGGAAAGTAACCCTTGTTCTTATCGTTCCGGTGGTTGGATCTATAGCACGATCAACAACAGAGATGTGACCGGGATAAGGATAGATCGTTCCATCGGGTAATTGAAGCGTAAAAGTGGAGTCGCCCCTTGGCGTGTTACGCAACAGGTTGCTGAAATGATTGACCTCTTTCTCATCTACATTAAAATCCACTGCTATCGGGTCATCAGATGAAATGGTATTCAATACTATTTGTCCGGGTGAAACCGCTGCCCCCCTCTTAACCTGTGATATACCAATTGTACCACTTAGCGGAGCATAAATAGTAGAATAACGCAAATTGGTTTGCACACTTGATACATTTGCCTGCGCTGCTTCTACCTGCATTTTTGCAGCCTGCAGTTCAGCTTGCGCATGTTCCAGCGTTTGCCTTGCTATCGCATCCTGTTTTGCAAGTTGTTCATAACGTTCTGCATCCTGCTGGGCTCTTGCAAGGTTTGCTTTTGCAACATTTAAATTGGCAACAGACTGTTGGTAACTTCCAAGATATTGTTGCTGATCTATCGAATATAATTTTTGCCCTTTGCTAACATGCTGGCCATCTTCAAAATAAATACCGGTGATATAGCCAGAAACCTGTGGCCTTATCTCCACTTCATCTAAGGCAGTAACAGTTGCGGGATATTCATCATAGTACACAGGTTTGCCTTCTTCAACAGCCTGAACATTTACTGCAACAGGCGGAGGTGCCTGTTGTTGCTGCGCTTGCTTTTTATCATCGCAGGAAGCAAGTGTCAAACCAATAAAGATATATCCGGCCCACCATCTTTTTTTCATATACATATATAAGAAGCGTTTATTCTTTTAAAATTGAATATTACCTGTAGCCCGCTGTACATCCAGTTTGCTGCTGAGTATATTAAACAATGCATTTGTATAATTTACTTGTGCAGTTCGCAGATCTGTTTCTGCAATTATTACATCAAGATAAGTTTTTACACCGGCCTTGTATTGCAATTGAATGGTATTATATACTTCTTCTGCTATTGCAACGTTTTCTTTCAGTATATTATAATCAACAAGATTGCTTTTGTAGGATGACATCGCCTGCACAAACTGCGTATTCACATTGTTCTTTAAAGCCTGCAGATCATAATTTGTTCTTTTTAATTCAAGTTCTGTCTGACGAATCTGTTGTGTTCTTTTTGTTCCCTGGAAGATGGGAAAAGATAAACGTACACCTGCATAAGAGTTAGGAAAAGTATTATCGTAAAGATGTGCAAGATTATCATTCAGGTAAGCAAGATTATAATTTGCAAAAGCTGAAACGGAAGGAAGAAATCCCCATTTATAATACTTGAGATTGTATTGCTGTAAACGTATTTGTGTTTGCAAAAGCTGATATTCGATTCGGCTTTGATAATTTACCTGCTGAAGTGTATCGAGTATCGCATCTCTTTCCATTTGAGATGAATCATATTGCAAACTCAAAGGTGCTTCAACAGGATAACCCATTTGATTTTTAAGATTTGCCTCTTTTGCGATCAACGCTTCCTGTGTTGCTTTGCGTTGTGCCAATGCGTTATTCAAAGAAATGGTTGCACGTTTGTAATCAACCTTATCTACAAGCCCGCCCTGGTATTGTTGATAAGCAACTTTTAAACTGTTCTGCAAACGAATGATATCCTCATTCAGCAAAGCGATCTGTTGCTGCGTTGATAACACATCATAAAATGCACGGCTTACTTCTGTAACAACATCTATTTTATTGCTTTCTGTTGCCTGTCTTACCTGTTTTCTAACATCTTCTGCAGTTCTGCTTGCGAGTAAAACATCTCGGTTAAAAATGGCCTGGTTAAGTGAAAATCCAAGCGTGGAAGAATTTACAACACCCGCTTTAACCGGTCTTTTCTTGCCGGTTGAATCAGCACCAAAAACAGAAGTAGGTAATGAAAAATAATGCTGAAGATTGTAATCAAAATTTACCTGTGGATACCAATCCGCCAATCTTGTTTTTATTTGTCTTTCTGTTATCTCTTCATCTAAAATTGATTGCTGCAAATAAGGCTGATGTTGTAATGCATAATGGATGCAGTCATCCAGGGTTGCATGCTCAAGCAATGAATCATTTTGGTTTTGGCTAAATGCTTTTTGCTGAAATCCCAAAAACATCAAAACAATCAATAAATATATCACTCTGGTCATAAAATCCTTTGATAAAAGTTGCAAAATTAGAAGGTCTTATATTAAAAGAAACTTCTCTCAGGCAGGCAATGCTTTGTTATCGGTTAGCGAAAAAGCAGTGCAAAATAAAGAGGAAAAAACGAATAAATCAAACGTTTGTTTAAATTTTATTTGAACGGTTTTTGAAGAGCTGTTCTTAACATTTTTTTTGATTGAAGCACTTTTATCCCCTTAAACTATAAATTATAAAGCATAGAACCAGCGTTATTATTATCACCACTAAAAACTTGTAGCGGTTCCAAATTTCTTCACGTTTTTTTTGACGAAGAAAATGCTGAAGGAGTGTATGCAGTTTTTCATTGTCCCTCGCAATTTGAAAAAGCGACGCTGATATTTTTTCAATTTGAATTAACTGCAGTGATACACTGCTTTTCATTAAGTGGCGAAGTACCTGGTGTTTGAGTTCCTGATTATCTTCTTCTTTTAAAATAGAAATATGAAGTGGTGAAAGAATATTTTGCAGGCTGAACAATAAAGCATCCCGGTTTATTTTAAAAGCGTTCATCCTGCTCACAAGTGTGCTTAGTTCAATACATTCCTTTAAAATACTTTGAGAAGTTACAGGTTTGTAATTTTTTTTCTGCTGATAATAATTGCTGTAAACAGAAAATGCTTTTTTGTTGTAATCATCTCTTTTTACAGGATCAGATAAAATTTCGTAGGCTTCGATAATTTGTTTAAACACCGCCTCTGTTAATGCATCGCCGAAGTTTTTATCAGGATGATATTTAAACGCAAGCCGGCGATAAGATCTCTTAATTTCTTCCGGTGTGGCATTGGGAGAAACCTGCAATATTTGATAATAATCTTTTTCGTACATGAATAAAGGATAAAACGAATCGCCTCTGCTAACCTCGCTATCGCTATGAATATCCTGCAAAAATAAGTGCAACAAAACTTCTGCTGAAGTGATAATATATAAATAGAAGAATAAAGATCAAGCTCCACATCAGAATGCATTCAAAACCGCTGTCGTATACCGTAAAGATGTTCAGTTAACACTTTTTTAAATGCCTTTACAAAAGGACAATCAGACATATTTATTTGCTCATTATCCTCCAAAGTCACTATTGAAGTTTCAGTATCAAGCGTAAAAATTGGGGGCAAATTATAGGCCTCAATGGATTTGTAAAAATGAACTTTGTAAATATTCTCTGTCATTACACTAACTGAAGGATGAAAATCTTCTCCTTCAAAATGAAATTTAAAAGAATGCATTCCCATTACAGTAGCTGGCATTTATAATGATAATATTAAAGAAAAGCAGCCATTATACCTACAAATCTCTACGGAACTTTTTTTTCCTGTGAATTTTTGAAAATTACTGTTCAAAGCAGTGGCATAATCATATCAAAAGCGAATTGTGTGATTATTACACAATCTTTATTTTTGCGCTCCTTCAATGGAAATTATTAAAGAAGAAAGAACAATCAAAGCCGGA
>JAEZRL010000409.1 GCA_023440945.1 Bacteroidota bacterium | reverse complement strand
GTCGTAAATTAGTGCGACAAAAAGAATAACTGCGGCGGGTAATAGTATTTTTATATTAAGTAAACGATAACCCCATCCACCTGCAACCCCTCCGATAAAGAAAAAGAAGATAATTGTTAGCCGCAGTTTTATAGAAGAAACAAGCTTTTTTTGCTGCATTGTTCTTTTGTAAAAGAGCAACTGCGAAAGCTCGATACCTAGATCGGTGAACAAGCCGGTCAGATGCGTTGTTCTTACCACTGAATTTGAAAGCGAAGTAACGAGTGCATTTTGCATACCCATTGCAAATAAAAGCAAACAGGCAATAACATTTGCATTTGAAACAATCACCTGCGGTTCAAGAAAACTAATACAGGTTAACACGGTAATTTCAACGGCTACAGGAATGGTGTTCATGAAACGAACATTGAATCTCGATACCAATTCTACTATGGTATTTGAACAGAAAGCACCGAATAAGAAAAAGAATATAAACAGGAGAAATACCAGTGCCGCGGCAAAATTTTCTTTTGACATTTCTTCCGCAAAAAAACCAAAATGCCCGGTAACATTAGTAGTTAAACGCTGTACTGCGAGTAAACCACTCACATTAACCAAACCGGCTACAAATGATAGTAATGATGCAAGTTTTAAATTGTGAACAAGTGTTCTGCTTTTGCCTCTGTGCCGAAACATGTGTTGCCTGGTTTGATATGAATGGCTAAAGCATGCAAGTTAAAATTTTGATCGTAATTAGCCGGGTTTAGAGTTTGTGCTTTATCTCTTAAACTTTGTAGCTTTTTATAACAGAATCGGTTTTTATTTTTTATCTGAAGCCAATCATTATTCATTCAAACTCGCATAAACTTCTGCTTCAAATTTGGCAGCAACATCACCATGGCTATTTGGTGTATGCTGCGTCATTATCAAACAAACAAGATGTTCTTTCGGATCTGCCCAATAAGTAGTGCCATAATAACCGCCCCAAGAAAAAGTTCCTTCACTTCTCGGATTTCGTGCCGCAGCTTTTGCTGAAGTGATTCCGAAACCAAGACCAAAATTATCAACACCATTATAAAGAAAATCAAGTTGTCCGCTTGTCATCATTTCAACTGTTCTTGGCGCTAAAATTCTATGACCATTATAGATGCCTCCGTTCAATAGCATCTGTAAAAAAACAGCATAATCATAAGCAGTTGAGGAAAGTCCGGCACCACCCGAAAAATATTGTTTTTTCATAAGCGGATAATCAGGATCTATGTTGCGGAAAGTGCGGCTCCATCTTATAATATGCTGCAGCGAATCTTCTGTATAAACACTTGTCAAACGATCGGCTTTTGAAGCAGGTAAATTGAAATAAGTATCTTTCATTCCAAGCGGATCAAAAATATTTTTGCGCAAAAAATCTTCGAGATTCATTCCGCTTATAACTTCTATTAATGCGCCTAACAGATCAGAATTTAAACCATATTCCCATTTTTCTCCCGGTTGAAACATTAGCGGAAGTTTGCCCAATGCCTTCATTTTATCAACAAGATTTGCATCAAAATAACCGAGTCCTGAAGGAATACCTGCTTTTGCATAAATAGCATTGGCCATAGGCGAACCAATATCTGCATAACCAATACCCGAACTGTGTGTAAGTAGATCACGAAAAGTTATTTCTCTTTTTGCCGGAACAGTGGTATAAGTAGTATCTGATGCATTGAATTTATCAACAACAACGGGGTTTCTAAACTCCGTAATAAAATGCGAGATCGGTTCATCCAATAATAATTTTCCCTGTTCGTATAATATCAAAACACCTGCGCTTGTTATTGCTTTTGTTTGTGACATGATGCGGAATATCTCATCTTTTGCCATTGGCTTTTTTGCTTCAGCATCTGCATAACCATAACCTTTGTATTGTATAAGCTGGTTATCTTTTACGATCAATGTAACAGCACCTGTAAGCCAGTTGTTGTTAACGTAAGTGTTGAGAAGTGTATCAATTCTTTTTAAACGTTCATAATTAACCTTTGTGTTTTGTTTGAAAGCAGTGGTTTCGATCACCTGCGCCTGCAATAACAAAGGCAGCATCAAAAAAGAAAGAACGATACAACAAAAGGAAAGCAATCTCATCGCAAACAATTTTGGTTATAGAAATTGTATAAAGATAAAGGCAGGAATAAAACGGGATAAATAATTTTTAAACAGGTTTTCACACACTTTGGTTAACTGTGTGCCCATACTTTCTATTCAGTTCAAAAAGCTATTTTGATCTAAGCACCGATCATATACTTTTTATTGCATTATTAAACGCAAATCTTAACCTGTTTCATCTAAAAATTTGTTATTGCTTACAGTACCAGCATTTCTCTTATGGTAAAGATTTGTCATGCTCAGTTTCATCTTTATATTTACGGTCGTCTAAATAATTTATCATAACAGGAACAATTTCCATACTCGATACACCCATTGAATATTTAAAAGGTGTGGGGCCTTTGCGTGGCGACATGCTTCGCAAAGAGCTGAACATTTTTACGTTTCGAGACCTGCTGGAGTATTTCCCTTTTCGTCATGTAGATAAAACAACCATCAACCGCATAACAGACATAACGCTGCAAACAGATTACATACAGGTTGCAGGCACGATAACTCATATTGCTATTCTCGGTGAAAAAAGAGCAAAACGTTTAATAGCACAGCTCACAGACAAAACAGGAACGCTTGAACTCGTTTGGTTCCAGGGCATACACTGGATGCAAAAAACTTTAAAAGAAGGACAGGAATTTCTAGTATATGGGAAAGTTTCGTTCTTTAATGGCAAACCACAAATAACACATCCCGAGTTAGAAACTTTTACCGAAGCAAAAGCAGATGGCAGGCCTTTTTTAGAACCTATTTATAATAGCACCGAAAAACTAAAAGCAAAGGGCTTAAATGGAAGGCAGATCGGTAATTTAACTTCTGCCTTACTGCCACAGGTAACAGAAAAAGATATCCCGGAAAATTTGCCCGAAGATATTTTGGGAAGACTTCGGTTAAGAGATCGTTATACAGCTTATTGTTCCGTTCATTTTCCAGCATCGATAAAAGATTATGAAGAAGCAATAAAACGACTAAAGTTCGAAGAATTATTCATGGCGCAAGTACGATTAAATCTTACACGCATTGGTCGCCACAGAAATAGTAAAGGTGTTGTTTTTGAGAAAGTGGGAGAACTTTTCAACACCTTTTATAACCAGTACCTTCCTTTTGAATTAACCGGTGCCCAAAAAAAAGTTTTAAGAGAAATACGTACAGACACAGCCCGTGGTCATCAAATGAACCGTTTGTTACAGGGTGATGTGGGAAGTGGCAAAACAATTGTGGCATTGCTTTGTATGTTGCTTGCCGCCGATAATGGATATCAAAGTTGCATGATGGCTCCCACGGAAATTTTAGCGCAGCAGCATTTTAATGGTTTGCAGCATCTTTTGAAAGATATGCCTGTTGAAATTGGTTTATTAACAGGAAGTACCAAAGGAAAACAACGAAAAGAGACTTTGCAAAAACTATCCGAAGGAAAATTACATATAATCGTGGGAACACATGCTGTTATAGAAGATGCGGTTGAATTTAAAAATCTTGGCTTTGCCATTGTTGATGAACAACATCGTTTTGGTGTGGCACAAAGAGCAAAATTATGGACGAAAGCCGAAGTGCAGCCACATGTGCTGGTAATGACGGCAACACCTATTCCGCGAACTTTAGCCATGACTGCTTATGGCGATTTGGATTACAGTGTAATGGATGAACTACCGCCTGGAAGACAACCGATAACAACCGTTCACCGTTATGAAACGCAGCGGGCAAAAGTGATGGATTTTATAAAAACAGAGATTGAAAAAGGGCGGCAGGCTTACATTATTTATCCCCTGATAGAAGAAAGTGAAAAGCTGAGTTATGAAGACCTGATGCAGGGTTACGAACAGGTAAAAAGCTTTTTTCCTGAACCAAAATATTGGATCAGCATGGTGCATGGACGGCAGACGGCAGACCAGAAAGAAGCAAACATGCAGCGCTTTGTAAAAGGCGAAACGCAGATAATGGTAAGCACTACAGTTATTGAAGTTGGTGTAAACGTTCCCAATGCTTCGGTTATGGTAATTGAAAGCGCAGAGAAATTTGGCTTATCGCAATTGCACCAGTTGCGTGGAAGGGTTGGCCGCGGAAGCGACAAGAGTTTTTGCATTCTTTTAACCTCTGTAAAAATCAGCAACGATGCAAGAGAACGTATAAAAATGATGTGCGCCACCAACGATGGTTTTAAAATAGCAGAAAAGGATCTGGAATTGAGAGGACCGGGAGATATTGAAGGAACACGTCAAAGCGGTATGCTGAATTTTAAACTGGCAAGTTTGGTTGAAGACAAAGAGCTTTTAACCCTTGCAAAATCGGAAGCAGAAAAGCTGGTGGAAGCAGATGAACATCTTGAAGCAGAGAAGAATAAAAGGCTGAAAAACTTCCTGCTTTCACAAAAAGGAAAAAGTTTCTGGAGCAAAATTTCTTAAACAACATTTCCAGCTTGAAATCGTTTTAATATCGTAACTTTTAAAAAACTTCTCTTGAAAATTTTTATAAGAACGCTAACCATTATTACCCTTTTGTTTGCTTTCCATACTTCCAAAGCACAATATGTTGAATTTGTTGAAAACAAAGGGCAATGGGATAGCAGGATAAAATTTACCGGCGAGCTGAACAATGGTTATGTTCTTCTGCAGCAGGATGGATACCAGGTTTTACTAAACAACCCTCAGGACCTTCAAAATCTATATGACTATTATGGAGGTCATAAAGAACGGACTAATGGCGTTAAAACGGAAGATCATTCCCTTAGCGATCCTGTTAATGTAACAGGAATGGATGGCGG
Organism: Bacteroidota bacterium; assembly: GCA_023440945.1. Classification (GTDB taxonomy): domain Bacteria; phylum Bacteroidota; class Bacteroidia; order Chitinophagales; family Chitinophagaceae; genus JAEZRL01. The sequence continues at coordinate 14,218 of JAEZRL010000409.1, read as the reverse complement.
AACAAATACAAAGAAACTGATTCTGCGTTCACACATGTATGAAGTAAAATTTGTAGGTGCTAACCCCAATCCGCAGATCGTACCTGACAAGGCGATGTCCTCCGTGAACAATTATTTTATCGGAAACGATCCTTCCAAATGGGCTTCCGGTTGCGCTCTTTACCAGGCAGTCGTTTATAAAAATCTTTATCCCAATATTGATGTAAGATATTATACCGATAACAGTAAACTTAAGTACGATTTCATCATAAACCCCGGCGGCGATCCTTCAAAGATCGTTATGCAGTTTGATGGTGCCGATGCTTTAAATTTGAAATACGGAAACTTGATTGTCAAAACCTCCGTTGGCGATGTTACTGAACTGGCTCCTGTTTCTTATCAATTCAATGTAAAAGAAAGAACAACTGTAAAAGCACAGTTTGTTGTAAAAGGTAATACGGTAAGATTTAAATTAGATAATTATTCAAAAGACCTTCCGCTTATTATAGATCCATCGCTCATCTTTTCAACTTTCAGCGGAAGCAAAGCCGACAACTGGGGTTATACTGCAACTTATGATGGCCAGGGAAATTTTTATATGGCGGGCATTGCCTTCGGAAGGCCAACAAATGGTTTCCCTGCAAGTCCCGGAGCTTTTCAAACAAGTTTCCAGGGTGGCGTGCAGGAAGGCAGCCTTACTCCCTATGACATAGGAATTATCAAATTAACACCAGATGGCAGCCAGCGTGTTTATGCCACTTATTTAGGTGGTTCCGGTAATGAACAACCGCATAGTTTGGTAGTGGATAATAATGGTGACCTGATAATTGCAGGACGAACAAATTCTTCGGATTTTCCACAAACGATGGAAACTTATGGAAAAGGTGGCGGCTTTGATATCTTTCTCACCAAATTTAATCCAACCGGTTCTGCTTTGCTTGGATCAAGAAAAATTGGTGGCTCTGGTGACGATGGTGTTAACATACGGCCTAAATGGGTAGGCGCAACCGGTGCAATAGATACGAGAAGAAATTATGGCGATGATGCCAGAAGCGAAGTAATAACAGATGCTGCAAACAATATCTATCTTGCCAGTTGTACACAGTCAACAGATTACCCGGTTAGCCCTGGTACTTTTCAAAGTACTTCCGGTGGAGAGCAGGATGCTGTTGTTATTAAAGCCAGTTCCAATCTTAGCAATATTTTATTCAGTTCTTATTTAGGTGGCAAGGGTCAGGATGCCGCTTTTGTTTTGGCTTTAAACCCGGCTAATAACAATATTTATGTTGCAGGTGGCACCACCAGTACAGATTTTCCCGGGATTGCATCAGGAGTATTATACACTTCTTACCAGGGTGGCGTTTGTGATGGATTTGTTTCCATAATAAGTAATGATGGAAAATCTCTTATAAGAACATCTTATTTCGGCACCGGGGGCAATGAAGTTATTTATGGGGTTCAGTTCGACAAATTTGCCTTTCCTTATATTATGGGAACAACTACAGGCGCATGGCCGGTAGTAAATGCAGCCTATAAACAGGACAATGGAAAACAGTTTATCAGCAAACTAAAACCTGATCTGAGTGGATGGGAATATTCAACGGTTTTTGGAAAAGGGCAAGCATCACCTGATATTTCTCCAACGGCGTTTTTGGTTGACCGTTGCGAAAATGTATATGTTTCTGGATGGGGTGGTGTTTTTGAAAACTCGCAGGGGTATCCAAATTCCAATACCACTAATTTATCTGTAACGCCAAATGCCATTCAGAAAACAACAGATGGTAATGATTTTTATTTCTTTGTTTTAGAAAGAAATGCGACAAGCCAGTTATATGGAAGCTATTTTGGAGAAAGAGGCGGATTTGGTGATCATGTAGATGGAGGAACAAGCCGTTTTGATCGCCAGGGAGTAATTTACCAGGCCATTTGTGCAAACTGTAATAAAGAAGGTGTTTTTCCCACCACACCCGGTGTGTGGAGCCCCGATAATCCTTCAACGGAAGCTGCCCGCTGTAATTTAGCAGGCATAAAGATAGCTTTTGAACTGGCCGGTGTTGGTGCAGGTTTGCAGGCTAGTATTGAAGGGGTACCGAGAGATACAAGTGGTTGTATCCCGCTTACCGTAGATTTCAAAGACACCCTGGGTCTTGGTAAAACTTATAAATGGGACTTTGGCGATGGCTCACCGGAACAAACAACAACCAATCCTGCGATAAGTCATACTTATACACAAATCGGAGATTACCGGGTTCGTTTAATATCTATTGATTCAAGCACCTGTAACATTGCGGACACATCTTACACACACATTCGTGCAAGATCAGACAGGGCTGTTTTAGGAATGTCATTTGCAAAATTGCCTCCTTGTGAATCGCTGAGTTATCAATTCAATAACACATCTACCGCACCTGCCGGCAAGCCATTCAATGCTCAGTCTTTTATGTGGGATTTTGGGGATGGAGCAACTTCAACCGAAACAAATCCTGTTCACACGTATGCTGCAACAGGTACGTATATTGTTAAACTGAAATTGTTGGATACAGCTTATTGTAATGCACCCGATGAGTTGGATACAACGCTGCGTATTGCGCCAAATGTAAAAGCACAATTTGAAACCCCTACTTTCGGATGCGCACCTTATACAGCTGTATTTAATAATACCTCCGAAGCCGGGCAAACCTTTACCTGGGATTTTGGCGATGGAACAACCTCAACCGAAACAAGTCCTACACATGTTTACAAGATACCGGGCAATTATACCGTAAAGTTAGTAGCTGTTGATCCGTCAACATGTAATCATATCGACAGTACTTCGTTAACAATCGTGGTAAGTGAAAAGCCAACGGCTAATTTCAGTTTTACACCGCAGCCTTCGCAGGAAAATACATTCACAACCTTCATCAATAATTCAATCGGCGCTACAGGTTATAAATGGGATTTTGGTGATGGAGAAGAATTGGTAACTTCAAAGAAGGATACAACCATCAAACATATTTTCGGCAAGTCAGGCATGTACAATGTTTGTTTGATCGCTTCTAACCAGTATGGATGTATTGATACATTTTGCTCGCCTGTGCAAGCCATTATTGTTCCCGTTGTAGATGTGGCCAATGCCTTTACACCGAATGGTGATGGAGTGAATGATGTAGTAACGGTGCAGGGTTTTGGTATCACCCGCATGAATTGGAAGATTTATAATCGCTGGGGTGCTTTGGTATTCCAGTCAACCAGTCAGAAAATGCCCTGGGATGGAAAATACAAAGGTGTTCTTCAACCGCAGGAAGTTTATGCATACGTTTTGGATGTTGAATTTTCGGATGGTACAAAATACCAGAAGAAAGGAGATATAACGCTGTTGCGTTAAAAGGAGGGAATAAGCTATGAAAAAACAAAGTATCATTTGCCGTGCAGTATTGTTTATTTGTGTTACATGCATCAGTAGTTTTTTAGGGGCCCAGGACTTACACTTCTCGCAATACTTCAATGCACCACTTTTGGTAAATCCCGCCAACACCGGTTTTGCCCCAGAGGTGGATTACCGTGTGGGAATTAATTACCGAAATCAATGGGCTAACCTTCTTGCCAATCCATATAAAACCATGAGTGTTTGGGGCGATGCACAATTGTTCAACAACCGTTTCGAAAATGGCTGGATAGGTATTGGCGGCGCTTTATTAAGAGATGTTGCGGGCAGTGGTAATTTAACCGCAACAAGAGCTTTTGGTTCTGTTGCTTATCACCAGTTACTCGGATTTTCGAGTTTGCTAAGTACGGGTTTTAATATCGGCTGGATAAACAAACGGGTTGATGTTAGCAAACTTACTTTCGATAACCAGTGGAATGGAAAATTTTTTGATATCGGTATCCCTTCCGGTGAAAACTTTTCTTACAGCCAGGTAGGTTATTTCGATCTGCAGGCAGGTATAAATTATGCTTACTTTCCTAATGATAATATGTATCTCAATGCAGGCTTTAGCGCTGCGCATTTAAACAGGCCGAGAGAAAGTTTTTTTGCTACAGGCGTAAGCGATACAAGAGTTGATCCGCGTTTGACCTTGTTTTTAAACGGTGCATTCAAGTTGAATGATCAATGGATCGTAAACCCGAATGCCTATATCAGCCGGATGGGTAATGCAATGGAAACAGTTTTAGGCATGAATGCGAATTATAATTTAAGCGGTGATGGACAAATGCAATTGATCGGTGGTATTTATTACCGTGTTAAAGATGCAACGATACCGATGGTAGGTTTCCAGGTAAAAGACTTTAAGCTTACAGTTAATTATGACGCAACCATGTCGTCGCTCAGTTCTTATAATCAAACAAGAGGCGCCTACGAATTATCACTTGTAAAAACAGGATTGTATGATTCAGGCGGAAAAGATGTAAAATGCCCGACAGTAAGGTTTTAAGAATGGGTGATGATTGTTATGCGCCTATTACCAGAACAAACATGAAGCGCTACTTCCCTATTCCCAAAGCTATAGTTACTTAATTCCCTTATCTGAGGTAAGTATAAGTAGCTAAGGTTTATGCGTTGACAGATGTACCCTTATTAAAAATATATTTAGAAGGTATCAATGGAGGATGCTGGGATCAGGCAAATAAGAAAGCTAAGTTAAATTCTTTTCAAGAAGTTAAACAATTATCATTGTTTATTGAGAATGAGCCAACGATTCACACTGTTATAAGGCGTTTCCAAAAAGAATTTATAAAAAGAAGAAGGCCTTGATTTTAAATCTATCAACGCTTTTCCATCTTTTATAGGAACTTGTTTAATAAGATGATATTCGTCCTTACCGCCTGTTTTAATATTATTTGTTACTGCAACCCATATTTTCACTTCACCGCTTTTTTCATTAGGCTCCCATTGTATAAGAGCTTCACTATTTTTATATTGAATGGATGGATCTGTTATAGATAATTTTCCAATCAACGGAACACCATCTATTTCTCTTGCTGTTTCAACAGGAATAGTCAAATTGATAAAACGTGCAATAGTTGGCATTATATCAACAATAGAAGCTCGATTTTCTCTAAAACGTTCATTCAAATTTTTTGCGTTTGTAAATATCCATCCGGCACGTTCACGATCCGATTGCCCGCCATGTCCCTTCCCGGTTTCGGCATCACGCCCATGATCAGTTGTAATAATGATCAACCAGTCTTCTTTAAAATTTTTTTGCCTGTATTGAACCGATTGCCAAATGCGTCCAACCATCGCATCAGCACTTTCAATTGCCTTAAAAAATTGTGGACTATCGCCATATTTATGCCCCATATCATCGGTATATTCAAGATAAACCCATGAAAGATCAGGAGCATTATCTTTAATTGATGAAGCAGCCTGTTCTGTAACTTTTTCATCTATGCGCTGCATAAAATCTCCTGCAACATCATGCGGATAATTGATAGTATCAAGTTCCAACCCATCAAAATGATAATCAAATTTTATGTTGCCGGCGTCGGGCAAACCTTCCCCAACAAGTTTTGTTCGATTATCGAGCCATGAGGAAAAAATGCCGATCTTTTTTTCGGGATAACTCTCTTTCAGTAAACGAAAGATGTTTTTGTAGTTATAATTAGGCGCTTTAATATCGTTATCCCAAACATTGTGTTTGTTTACCCAGGTGCCCGTTAATATGCTGTTATAACCAACTGCAGAAATGGTCGGCGTTTGAGAATAACTGTCTTTTTCACCGCCAACCATTGCTTGCGCATAGCCACCTTCTTTTGCAATAGCTTTCAAATTTGGTGTATTAAGCTTTTCAATAACATCTGCAGGAATGCCATCCAAAATAATATAAACTGCTTTCTTTATTCTAGTTTGAGCGAACAACGAAAAACTTATTATAAACGCACAACAAAAAAGCATTAAACGCTTCATTCAAATAACTTTTTTTATAATGATGATAGAAAGCAACAATCTCGCCCCGCCAGCAATATCTGCTAACAATAATTTATGTTTATTCATTATCGATCGATATAAATAAGAGGGATTCAAACTTTTTATGAGATTTTCAAAATGCATACGAACTATAGATTGCATCGAAACTACGCTCTCATGTTTAACAGGTCTATCATCAAGTTGAAAGAATCAAAAGATGAGGGATTGTTTAATTTAAATGGCTTTACTATATAACCCGATACACCTAATTTTTTTGCAGCTTCTTTGTCCACTTCCTCTTCAGAAGTTGTTATAATAAAGCATTTCAAATTCTTCCATTCTTCTTTTTCTCTTACCAGTCTTAAAAACTCAAGGCCATTCATTTTCGGCATATTAATGTCTAACAAAACAAGATCGGGTAAACATGAATTTGCATCTGCTTTTTCAAGTGCTTCAATTGCTTCTTCGCCATTATTGGCAGTTGTGAGTTTATATAAAATACCACTTTTACCCAAAGTTCTGTTGATATCAATTACATCGAGTTCATCGTCTTCAACTAATAAAAGATGAATCACTTTTTCCATAATAAATTGTTCATTTTGTCCAGGTGAATGAAAACACAGAACCTTTACCAGGCTCTGAGGTTATACTAATTTTTTCTTGTCGTTTATCGAGTATTTTCTTAACTATGGCTAAGCCTACTCCTGTACTTTCAAAGGAATTTGACTGTTGCAAAGTTTGGAAAATTACAAAAATTTTATTGAGGTAATTTTTAGCGATGCCGGGGCCATCATCAGCAACAAAAAATTCATAATGATCTGGCAGCTCTTTATGATAAATTTTTACTTCTCCTTTTTCCTTATCATGATGTTTTATTGCGTTGCTAATGAGATTTGAAAGAACCTGGAATAACGGAATTTTTTCCGTAAACACTACCGGTAAATTTTTATGCACATTTATTTTTATACCTTCTTTTATGGCAATGCTTTCTGTTATTTCATCTACAAGTTCTTTTACATCTACCTGCTCCTTTTCATGATTTCTACTGTCAACTTTAGCATAAAGAAGAATGCTTCTTATAAGATTTTCTGCTTTTGACAAACGGCCTTTAATTATCTCAAAATATTCCTGCACTTTTGGTGTAAGCTCTTCCCGGTGATCTTCTTCAATCCATGAAATAACATTACCCATACCGCGGAGAGGCGATTTTAAATCGTGCGAAACTATGTGCGCATACTGATCCAGCTCTTCATTCTTTCTTTGAAGTGCATGAATGGTTTCAGAAAGTGTTTTTGACATGTGATTTAGCGAAACTGCCAATTGCCCTACTTCATCTTTGCTTTTATCTTCTAAGCGCATATCGTAATTACCCTGCGCAATACTATCAGCCATATTCACCATTTTTCTTACTCTTTTTGAAATGCTGTACGCAAGCGTAAGCGCTATAACAAAACCTGCAACCACAGAAAAAAGTGTAAGACCAAATGAAATGTTTTTTGTGCGGGATACAAGTGAGGCAAGATTATTTTTTCTCACTTCCCGTTTTTCATATTCATAATTAATGAACCTTCTGAGGGTTTGCTGTAAATTATCGTCAGTTTTATTTTCGGTTTCCTGTTCTAGAATTACTTTGTATTCCGAGCGAAGATTCGTCGTTGTTTTATGATTTGATCTTCTTTCTTCACGTGCATTCTCTATTATATTATTGTATTTCTGAGTTAATTCATTATTGAGTGATTTTATCTTTTCAAATTCAACCTGCTGAACAGAATCTTCTTTACTAAGAATAGCAAGTTCTTTTAAAATAGCATCATTTTCAGAAACGGATGCATTGTATGCCTGTATAAAATACTCCTCGCCTGTAAGCAGATAACCTCTTAATCCGCTTACCATATTAAGAATATTACGTTGAAACCTGTTGCTTTGCCTTACAATAGTTGAAGACTGAGAAACATATTCTGCATTTGCCTTTACCTTTTCAGCCTGTCGTGAATTGATATAAGTAGTAATAGAAAATAGCAAAAGGATAAACAGAAAACCGGAAAATATAAGACTGGATATTTTCATTATCAACCTTAAACTTTATCTTGTTCAAAAATCACTTCAGATATGTTTAGGAAGGGAAATTATGAATGTAGAACCTTTTCCCTCCTCACTTTTTGCAGTGATATATCCTTTGTGTTTTTCTACAATTTTTTTACATATTGATAAACCAACTCCTGTTCCCGCATATTCATGATGACTATGCAATCTTTTAAACACTGCAAAAATCTCATCCGTATATTGTGCATTAAAACCGATGCCATTATCCTCAACAAATATTTTATAATATGGTACCGTTTCTGAATAATTTTTTGCATCGTTTTCTGGAGGATGATTTTCATTTGAATAAACGGAGATCACCGGTGTTAAGCCCTTCTTTCTGAATTTTACCGCATTATGCAAAAGATTATAAAATACTTGTTTTATTAAAGCAGGTACCGCGTTAATAACAGGCAGATTACTTATGTTTATTTTTGCTCCTGTTTTTTCAACTTCAATTTCCAACTCCTGCAGCGATTCTTTTACAACCATATTTAAATCACATTCTGTAAAATCCTCTGTTTTTACTTCCTGGCGGGAGAACCGAAGTAAATCGTTTATCAATGCTTGCATCTGATTTGAAGAATTGATGATTTTTTTCAAATGTTTCGCTGCATGATCATCAACCTCTGTATCTCTTATGATCTTATCACTGAAAAACATGATCTTTCTTAATGGCTCTTGTAAATCATGCGATGCAACGTATGCAAAACGATCAAGCTCTTCATTTACCTTTTTTAAATGAATGTTATTTTCCATCAACTGCTCATTCAATTGCAAAACTCGTTGCTCAGAAGCTTTTCGTTCTTCAATTTGTTTTTGCAACAGATCATTTGCTGAAAGCAATTTCTTTTCCTGTGTCTGAAGTTGAAGTGTTTTATTATACAACTCAACAAACACCGCAACTTTCGCTTTTAATAAAGCAGGGTTAACAGGTTTATAAATGTAATCTACTCCTCCCATTTGATAACCCTTGAACAATAATTCTTCATTCTGATCGTGTGCAGTTATAAAAATGATGGGAATGTTCTTAAGCTTTTCACGCTGATAAATAAGCGTTGCAGTTTCAAGCCCATTCATTCCCGGCATTTGTACATCCATTAATATGAGGGAAAAATCAAACTGATGTAATAATATCTTTAACGCGGCTCTTCCCGAATTTGCTTTTACAATTGTATAATTATCCTGTTCAAGAATTGTTTCAATAGAGAACAAATTATCTTCCCTGTCGTCAACAACCAATATTTTGATTTGTGAATGAGTTCTGATTTCTGACAAAACAATAAATGATTAAATAGTTATAGCTCGTTAGATTAAAAAAATGAATTACTTATACAACCAAACACGCATCAAAGATAACAACTGATCTATCTTAACAGGTTTTGTAATATAATCAGAAGCACCGGCTTCCAAACATTTTTCTCTGTCACCTTTCATCGCTTTTGCTGTAACGGCAATGATGGGCAGCATATTATTCTTATGCTCACGCCTGATTTTCTGTGTAGTTTCATAACCATCCATTTCCGGCATCATTATATCCATAAGAACAATGTCGATATTATTGTTCTCACTTAAAATATTCATTGCTTCCTGGCCACTTTCTGCTGTTATAGTGTTTATATCGTAACGTTCGAAGGCTGTAGTAAGCGCAAAAAGATTGCGTACATCATCATCTACTACCAAGACATTTTTATTCGTAAGGACATCTTTTTTAGAGCGAAGATTTTCAATGAGTTTTCTCTTTTCCGGCAGCAGACCTTTTTGGTCAAGGTGAAGTAAAAGCACTGTTTCTTCCAGTAAAAGATCAAGAGAATTTACATCTTTTAATAAAATGCGGCTCGCATATTGTTTCAACCTCGTTCTTTCTTTTGCTGTAAAGTCTTTAGCCGAATAAATAATAACGGGCGTCATTTGTGTTTTTTTGATAGAACCTATTTCGGTTACAAATTCCAATCCTGCTATATCCGGCAACATATAATCAACAATAATGCAATCATAAGTTTTGCTTTTGATGCGCTCCAATGCTTTTTTACCGGAAGATTCAATTTCAATTTCTGTAAGCGCACCATTATCTAAAATTTTTGCTACCTGTGAAGAATCAATTTCGTTATCCTCTACAATCAGTATCTTTTTTATCTTATTCTTATTGAATTCTACAATATCATTGAACAACAAATTAAGTGCTTCTGTTTTTAATGGTTTTAGTTGAAAACTTCTTGCACCTCTTTGCATTGCCAAAAGCCTGTTTTCTTCACCAGATATCAAATGCACAGGAATATGCCTGAAATTAATATCATTTTTAAACAGGTCGAGTATTCTCCATCCGCTGGCATCCGGTAATTTCACATCCAGCGTAACAGCGATGGGATTGTATTTATTTGTAAGATCAAACACCTCTCCTATGTTCGTTGCCACTACAACTTTTAAATCCATTTCATGTGCCTTCTCAATCATGATCTTTGCAAATCGAATATCATCTTCAATAACCAGTATAACTTTATCTGAACTTAAAACATTATTCCTGTCATCACCTGCTTCATTAATGATCTCATTTAATCCATCGAGGTCTTTAGGTTCTGCAACTTTGATAGTCGGGACAGACTGAATAGCTAAATTATCTATCGCTTCAGAAAGTTTATATTCACTAACGGTGCGGCTTGTTTGTTTTTCTTTCTTTACAGAAGATGGATTATAATCTATAGGAAGATATAAAGTAAAGACACTTCCTCTTCCAACTTCACTCTCAAGCTCGATAGAACCACCAAGCAGATCGGCTAGTCCGCGGCTGATGGATAAACCTAAACCTGTGCCCCCATATTTCCTGCTCGTTGAACCTTCTGCCTGTTGAAACGCTTCGAAAATGATGTTTTGCTTATCTTTCGAAATGCCAATGCCTGTATCGGTAATTTCAAGAGCAACAACACGGGAAGCGTTATCCAAACTTGGATTACTTTGCTTCCAGCTATGGAATGCTTCATAAATCTTCAGCTTCACTTCTCCTTTCTCTGTGAACTTAAATGCATTTGAAAGAAGGTTTTTTAATATTTGGTTTAATCGCTGAACATCTGTTTCAAGACTTGAAGGAAGTTTTTCATCTACTTCTATGCTGAAGCGAAGATTTTTACTTTCAGAGATGTGTTTGAAAGTTGTTTCTACAAATGAAGTGATCTCGCTGAATTTTAAGGTAACAAAATCAGTTGAGATATAACCGGATTCAATTTTAGAAAGATCGAGAATATCATAGATCAATTGAATAAGATCATCCCCGCAACTATGAATTGTTTTCGCATATCTAACTTGTTTTTCGTTAAGATTTCCTTCATGATTTTCATATAATTGCTGAGCAAGAATAAGCAGAGAGTTAAGTGGTGTACGCAATTCATGCGACATATTCGCAAGGAACTCAGATTTATATTTCGAAGTAAGCTGTAACTGCTCTGCTTTTTCTTCCAGCGATCTTCTTGCTTCTTCCACTTCTTTGTTCTTTGCTTCTACTTCTTCTTTTTGCTTTACCAGCAAATGCGCCTTATCCTGTAACTCTTCATTTGTACGGCGCAATTCCTCAGCCAATGACTGAGATTGCTCTAACAGATCTTCTGTTCTTGAATTCGCTTCGATCGTATTTAATACGATACCGATACTTTCTGTTAACTGGCTAAGGAAGTCAAGATGTGTTTCACTAAAAGTATCAAAAGAAGCCAATTCAATAACTGCTTTTATTTCAGTTTCAAATAATACAGGTAGTACAATAAGATTAAGCGGAGATGCTTTTCCTAAACCCGAACTGATCTTGATATAATTCTTGGGGACGTTGGTTAACAATATTCTTTCTTTCTGTAATGCACATTGTCCAACCAATCCTTCGCCTAAAGCAAATTCACGTGTGGCTTTTGCTTCATCTCCAAAGGCATAAGTGGCAAATAATTTTAGTTTCTGGTTTTGCTGGTTTTCATTTTGTTCGAAAATGTAGAACATCCCTTTCTGTGCATTTACCACCTGCGCCAATTCTGAAAGTATGCGTTTGGTTACCGTATTCAGATCTTTTTGACCCTGCAACATTTGAGTGAACTTCGCAAGATTCGATTTCAGCCAGTCTTGCTCCTCGTTTCTTAAGGTAGTTAGTTTAAGATTGATGATCATTTGGTTGATTGTATCTTTCAATTCTTCCACTTCACCTTTTGCTTCCACACGAATCTTTTGGGTAAGATCACCCTTTGTTACGGAAGAAGCTACTTCAGATATTGCTCTCACCTGCGTGGTAAGATTTTCTGCAAGCTGGTTAACATTCTCGGTAAGGTTTTTCCATATGCCAGATGCACCCGGTACGCTGGCCTGTCCCCCCAATCTTCCTTCCACGCCTACTTCCCGGGCAACCGTTGTTACCTGATCGGCAAAAACCGCCAGCGTATCAATCATTTCGTTGATAGTTTCGGTTAACTGCGCCACCTCACCACGTGATACAATTGATAATTTTTGTTTTAAATTACCAGTTGCAACTGCTGTTACCACCTTTGCAATTCCACGTACCTGGTTAGTAAGGTTTGAGGCCATCATATTTACGGAGTCGGTAAGATCTTTCCACGTACCTGCAACGCCCTGTACTTCTGCCTGACCTCCCAATTTACCTTCCGTTCCAACTTCTCTTGCCACACGAGTTACCTCATACGCAAATGAATTGAGCTGATCCACCATCGTATTAATGGTGTTCTTTAAATCAAAGATTTCTCCTTTAACATCTATCGTTACTTTCTTAGAAAGGTCACCTGATGCCACCGCTTTTGTCACCTCTGCAATGTTTCTCACCTGGGAAGTAAGGTTTCCGGTCATCTGATTTACGGAGTCAGTCAGATCCTTCCATGTACCTGCAACACCCGGTACAAAAGCCTGGCCGCCCAATTTACCATCTGTTCCCACTTCTCTTGCCACACGGGTTACTTCAGACGCAAAAGCTCTTAACTGGTCAACCATCGTGTTCAAGGTTTCCTTCAGTTGCAATATTTCACCACGAACATCCACGGTTATTTTCCTTGACATATCTCCGTTTGCCACCGCAATTGCCACATCGGCAATGTTTCGCACCTGCGCTGTAAGATTACCGGCCATCTGGTTCACGGAATCGGTCAAATCTTTCCAGGTTCCAGCAACGCCTGGCACATTTGCCTGGCCGCCTAATTTTCCTTCTGTTCCTACTTCTCTTGCAACACGTGTTACTTCAGATGCAAAACCACGCAACTGCTCCACCATCGTGTTGATAGTATTTTTTAATTCAAGAATTTCGCCTTTTACATCCACTTCGATCTTTCTGGAAAGATCGCCATTTGCCACTGCGGTCGTAACCTCCGCAATATTTCTTACCTGTGAAGTAAGATTGGAGGCCATTTTATTTACAGAATCGGTTAAGTCTTTCCATAAGCCTTCCACACCTGGTACATCTGCCTGTCCGCCCAGTTTTCCTTCTGAACCTACTTCCCTCGCCACACGAAACACTTCCGATCCAAAAGCGTTCAACTGGTCAACCATGGTATTGATGGTATTCTTCAATTCTAATATTTCACCTTTAACGTCCACAGTGATTTTACGGGAAAGGTCTCCCTTAGCTACGGCTGTGGTTACTTCTGCAATGTTTCTCACCTGGGCCGTAAGATTAGAACCCATCTGGTTTACAGATTCCGTCAAATCTTTCCATGTTCCACCTACGCCCTGCACTTTAGCCTGTCCTCCTAATTTTCCCTCGGTTCCCACCTCAAGCGCCACACGGGTTACTTCAGAAGCGAAAGAATTTAACTGGTCAACCATCGTGTTAATGGTTTTCTTCAATTCCAAAATTTCTCCCGCAACATCCACCGTAATTTTTTTGGATAAGTCACCATTAGCCACCGCTGTAGTAACTTCCGCAATATTTCTTACCTGAGCGGTAAGGTTAGAACCCATTTGATTCACTGAGTCTGTTAAGTCTTTCCATGTTCCGCCCACTCCTTTCACCTGTGCCTGCCCGCCCAGTTTTCCTTCTGTACCTACTTCCAGTGCCACACGGGTTACTTCGGATGCGAAGGAGTTCAACTGATCTACCATCGTGTTAATAGTGTTCTTCAGTTCAAGAATTTCTCCTTGAACGTCCACCGTGATCTTTTTCGATAAATCCCCATTCGCTACCGCCGTCGTTACTTCGGCAATATTTCTTACCTGTGCTGTAAGATTAGATGCCATCTGATTTACCGATTCTGTCAAATCTTTCCAAACCCCCCCTACACCTTTTACGGTGGCTTGTCC
>JAEZRL010000366.1 GCA_023440945.1 Bacteroidota bacterium | reverse complement strand
TTTACATTCTTCTTTGTTACTTCATCAGCTTTCCATTTTATACCACTGTCCATTGAAATAGTAGCAATGGTATTTTCGCTATCACCACTGTTCTGCACGGCAACACCGCTTCTGATTTCCGAATGCCTTATTTGTCCACCAAGGTGAGCAGTTTGAGCCATCAAACCCCCAGAAGTGAGAGCAAGCAGTAAAACAGCTACCCTAAGTGCCCGTGCTGCTTTTTCCCATTTAAATGAAACCAGTGCAGCCAGGGCCAAAAACCCAACTACGGAAATCGAGATCATTGCCAGTTTTGCAACATCTTCATGTCTTTCAATAACAGATTCGGGTATCCCGGGCAGGTTTTCAATGGCTTCTTCAGTACCCTCGCCGGTAAAAAATACAGGTATGGCTGAAATGCCGGCGATTAGAAGCAGAACATAAGATGTCTTTATAACGGTTTCATTCTTTACAAAGAACGCTACTGCAAGCATGGCTAACCCAACGAATGATAAAATAACAGGCACATGTGTTAATGCCAGGTGCATTTGAACACTATTCATAAAATATGTTTTTTAGTTTAAATAAATAGAGATCGGCCTCTTCAAGGCGGTAAAATGTAGTGGCTACACTCTTGGTGGGTGAAAGATACTTGCTAAATGTTTCTGGGGACTATACGTATCAGGGACAACCTTCTTTTCCATTGGTAAAGTAACAAATGTACCTTCCTGGGTTTCCGGTGTTACAATTGCATATCCAATAGCCTGTAGTGGTATGTTTTTAAAAGGCAACTGTTCGTCTTCAGGCAAATCAGCATCGGTGTGATCAGATGCATAATGGTTATGCAGAAAATCAATGAATGAAACAACTTCCTGTTTTTGATGTTTTATGTAATGCTCAACAAGCATAGGAAGTTTAAGAAGCTGCCCCAAAGGTGTTTGTATAGACACCAAAAGAACCAAAAGAAATATTGTTGCAGCATTCTTCATCGGCATAAATTTACACTCTTCAAAAATGCTGTTATATGATTTCGATCAGTTAAATTGATAAAAGTCTTGTAAAAAACTTGTGCGTGAATGTTTGTGTATTTGTGTATGTAATTGTTCGGACTACGGCGCTTTAAATCTCTCATTATATCCTCTAAAAGGATTGCCGGCGCTTCTAAAATATACCAAAATCCTTTTTTATCTTTATAAGCAACCCTTCATTCTTCATTTTTCATTTCATCATTATGAAAAAACTACTGCTTTCACTATTGCTTATTTTTCTTATAGAAGCATCTTTTGCTCAGCAAGATTCTGCCACACAATACAAAGTAACCCATGTTATGATACCTATGCGTGATGGCATTAAACTCTATACCGTATTGCTGGCGCCTGTTAATTTTAATCATCCTGTTCCCATTTTAATGGAACGCACACCGTACGGTGCAGGTTTATTTGGTAATGATGATACAACAATTGATGTATCGTTCCTGCACAACTGGCAGTTTTATAATATCGCTAAAGAAGGATACATTTTTGTGTTCCAGGATATACGTGGTAAGTTTAAAAGTGAAGGTACAATGCAGATTCATCAGCCTTTGATTCATGCTGCACAAAAAGGCGCAATAGATGAAAGTACCGATACATATGATGCTGTTGACTGGCTTGTAAAAAACGTTGCAAACAACAATGGAAAAGCAGGTATTGTTGGTATTTCTTACCCCGGCTGGCTGGCATTGGTTGGCGCCGTTGACCCACATCCGGCTTTAAAAGCAGCTTCAGAACAAGCTTGCATGGGCGATCTTTTTTTGGGTGATGATTTTCATCACAACGGTGCTTTTCGTTTAAGTTATGGGATGGAATATACCTATGGTGTAGAGCATGATAAAAGCACTTATTCATTGTATAATTTTCCGCAGTTTGATACGTATAACTGGTATCTTAAATTAGGTTCATTAAAGAATGTGAATGAAAAATATTTTCACAACAGTATTCCTACCTGGAACAACTTTGTTGCGCACCCTAACTATGATACTTTCTGGCAAAAGAATTCTGCCTTAAGCTATATTCAATATCCCCAAATACCCATGATGCATGTTGGCGGTTATTATGACCAGGAAGATATAAATGGGCCGCAGTTGATGTATGCGCATGAAGAATTAAAAGACAGTTTCAACCGGAATTATATTGTATTAGGCCCGTGGAATCATGGGCAATGGGCAGGCAAAAGTGCTGATAGTCTTGGTAAAATAAGTTTTGGAAGTGCAACAGCAGTTTATTTCCAGGCCTTGCAAAAAAAATGGTTTGATTACTGGCTGAAAGGAATTGGTAATGGCAAATTTGATGAAGCCACCTGTTTTCAAACAGGTACCAATCAATGGAAAACATTTACAACATGGCCGCCGAAGGAAGCAGTAATAAAAAGTTTATATGTGAATGCTGATAATACCTGTTCATTTGAACAACCAAATATTGCTAATGGAAAAGTGAGTTATGTAAGTGATCCTGCACATCCGGCTCCCTATCGCAGTTTACCTGTTGAAGCAACGTATGGTGAGGGCAGCCGGTGGTTTACATGGCAGGTAGAAGATCAGCGTTTTGTAGCTACAAGACCAGACGTGGTAAGTTTTACAAGTGATTCAATGACAAACAACATAACAGTTACCGGTAAAATTATGGCTCACATTTTTGCGTCAACAACAGGTTCAGATGCAGACTGGATTGTAAAGCTGATTGATGTTTATCCTGATAAGGATACTTCAAATTTATTAATGAGCGGTTATCAATTGCCTGTTGCAATGGAAGTTTTTCGAGGAAGATTTAGAAAAAGTTTTTCAAATCCTGAACCATTAATTCCAAATAAACCGGAAGAGTTTACGATTGACCTGCATGACATTAATCATGTGTTTTTAAAAGGTCATAAAATGATGATACAGATTCAAAGCACATGGTTTCCCATTATTGACCGCAACCCCCAGAAATATGTGCCAAATATTTTTGAAGCAAAAGAATCAGACTTTATAAAAGCAACACAAACAATTTACTTCAGTTTACAATATCCAACAAGAATTGATCTGCCTGTAATGAATGAATAAAATGATAAGAATGTTTATTTGAAGAGATTGCATTGCTTGTAAACCGCGCTTTCTATTTCAAATACTTTTCTTTTACAAATGCATACCAGTTTTTGCAGAACGCATCATCTGAAACATTAAAAGTCTTTTTCAAATCGCCATAGTTTTTGATAAGCGTTATAAGACCATCTTGACCGTATCGTGTTAAGATGTATTCAATGATCGTATAACCGCAACTATATATCTTTCCACCTTTCAAACGACTATTGAGTTCTGTAATATCCGGGTATTGCCCGTTGCTCAAATAAGGCAATGTTTTTGGGTCTGTAAACTGATCAGCTTCATATACACTTACCGCTTCCCAAAGCCAGGTAGGAAAGGTTGCAAATTTTTTATCAA
>JAEZRL010000336.1 GCA_023440945.1 Bacteroidota bacterium | reverse complement strand
GTACAAGTGATTGCCAAAAGGGATGATGCCATGATAAAGGCAGTTGATAACAAAAAATAAAATTGCTTTTTAAACCCTCTAAAAATATATTACATGCCAACTGCTTCAAAAAAAATGATCAACGGCTGGGCCATGTACGATTGGGCAAACAGTGCTTATAACCTTGTTATCACTTCTACTATTTTTCCCGCATATTATACAGCAATTGCACCATCGCAGGTTAATTTGTTAGGACGCACATTTGAAAGATCGGCATTGGCATCTTATACCATTTCTTTATCCTTTTTGATCATCGCGATATTGTCACCCATTCTTTCTTCGATCGCTGATTATAAAGGCAATAAAAAAAAGTTCATGCGTTTTTTTTGTTATCTCGGTTCACTGGCCTGTGTGTTGATGATCTTTTTTACAAAAGATAATATTGGCTTCGGATTGTTTTTATCCATCCTTGCTTCCATCGGTTATTGTGGAAGCATTGTTTTTTATAATGCTTATTTACCGGAAATAGCGGCGGAAGAAGACCAGGATAGAGTAAGTGCAAAAGGTTTTGCTTATGGTTATATCGGGAGTGTTTTACTTATGATTGGTTGTCTTGTAATTATAACATTAAACGATATGCTTAACTGGGGATTGGGCTCGTGGCCTGTTCGTGGTTCTTTTGTTGCTGTTGGTATATGGTGGGCAGCTTTTGCACAAATAACGTTTAACCGTTTACCGCATTCGCATATAAATGAAAATAATCCCGAGCACAACATTCTCGTAAATGGATTTTATGAGTTAAAAAAAGTATGGAACATATTGCAGGATAATGCTGAATTGAAACGCTTTTTAAGAAGTTTTTTCTTCTTCAATATGGGCGTTCAAACCGTGATGTATATGGCCACTTATTTTGCAGCGGATGAATTAAAAATGGAGTCAACTCAATTAATTGTTACGATACTTATTATTCAATTAGTGGCAATACTTGGCGCTTATCTTTTTTCGTTGCTGTCAAAAAAAACCAATAATATTTTTGCACTTAGCGTTCTGATTATTCTATGGATAGGTGTTTGTGTATTTGCTTATAATACTTACACAGCAATGCAATTCTATTTTCTTGCCACAGCTGTGGGTTTAATAATGGGTGGCGTACAATCAATGGCAAGGTCAACTTATTCTAAATTACTTCCACCAACAAAAGATACTGCTTCGTTTTTTAGTTTTTATGATGTTTGCGATAAAACAGGCACTGTATTGGGAACACTTTCGTTTGGTTTTGTTGCTGAGCTAAGTGGGGGAATGCGTAATTCTGTTCTTACACTCATGGCTTATTTCATTATAGGTTTTATCTTGCTGAGGTTTGTAAATATGAAATGAGCCATAAAAATTTTCGAGTAATTTATACTATCAAACGGTGAAAATTTTAATGGCGAATTCCATCTGGCAAATAAAAAAACAAAATTTACAGATGAAACAAAAAATTTCAGTTGCATGAAGTTATATACTATAGATACACAGTTATTTAAATTAGACGGTGGAGCAATGTTTGGTGTTGTTCCAAAAAGTATCTGGAATAAATTAAATCCGGCAGACGAGAATAATTTATGTACCTGGGCCATGCGTTGCTTGTTGATCGAAGACGATGAAAGATTGATTTTAATTGACAATGGCATCGGCAATAAACAGAGTGAAAAGTTCTTCAGCTATTATTACTTACATGGCGATGCAACACTTGAAAAATCATTGTCAAAACATGGATTCAGCAAAGAAGATATTACAGATGTTTTTCTAACGCATCTGCATTTTGATCATTGCGGTGGCAGTGTAGAAAGATTAAATGATCAATTGGTTCCTGCTTTTAAAAATGCAACTTATTGGAGTAATGAAGAACATTGGCAATGGGCAACAGAACCGAATGATCGTGAAAGAGCATCTTTCTTAAAAGAGAATATTTTGCCGATTCAAGAGTCGGGACAACTAAAATTTATTCCTGTTGAAGAAAACTATAAATGGACGGATAATATTAAGATTCGTTTTGTAAATGGTCACACCGAAGCAATGATGTTACCGCAGATAAACTACAATGGAAAAACAATCGTTTATATGGCTGACCTCTTGCCTTCTGCTGCACATATTCCCATTCCTTATGTGATGGCGTACGATATGTTTCCGCTTACAACTTTAAGCGAAAAAAAATCCTTCCTCCAGGAAGCAATAACAAATGATTATACCTTGTTTTTTGAACATGATCCCGTACATGAATGTTGTACGCTTGAATATACAGAGAAAGGCATTAGGCCAAAAGATTTTTTCAAGTTGGATGATAATTACTAATCAACCTGGTTTGCCTGGTTGATCTGCTGAATAAGAACAATCACAATTAGCCCTTATCAGTAATATCGATGAGGGAATGGATCACTGCACACAATCGTCCGTTTGATGATCTCATTATACTTTCAATTTCTAATTCTAACCTTTTCAAAGCTTACCTTACGCACACAGTTACAGAAAAGTTCTAATTTTCAATATGAAAAAGAAGTCATTTACTGCTGTAAAGAAGTTGACATTAGTTCTTTGCTGCATGTCTTTATTTGCCTGTGTTTCAAGAAGAGTAAATAAAAGTTCGGTAAACACGCATACGAGCAATTATACAATTACCGATACGGCTCTTGATACGAGAATGATACGAATGCCTTATAATCGTTTAATTGATCCTGCCGGTACTGTAGTTCGATTTGGCAATCCTGAATTAGAAAATCATGCACTTGACTGTGTGCTGTTACCCGGCAGCGATGTTTTAGCGGTGGAAGACAGGTTTGGAGTTGCCTTTATAGATATCAATGATAATAAATTGCTTTATCATATAGACTATGATGCAGACACAACCTATGAAGATGTAATGAGCACCTACTCTGGTATTAAAGCTTTGCAACAAGGTAATGAAACGCATATTTTCTGGTGTGCCTCTGATCCTTCTTCAAAACGTTCTTTTTTATTTGATGCGTTATGGGATGGAAGCAAAGGCAAGATAATCAGTTCTATTTCTTTTGAACCTGTAAAGCCTTCTCCATTAGCGCTTCCTAATGATATTGCTATCAACCATGAAGATGGAGAAACGTATTTGTACGTAGTGTTAAGTGGTAATAGTCAGCTTACAAAAATCAGGTTAAGAGATAAAAAAACAGTTTGGACAGTTAATACAGGCATGGCGCCTTTTGGTATTGCCTTAGCCAATAACAAAGCGTATGTAACCAATTGGGCTGGCCCGGTGCCTGTTGCAGGAAAAGGTGAAACCGCAGGCATACCGTTTGGCAGTGTTTATATTGATCCGCGTACCGGTGCAACCGCAATGGGAACAGTGGATGTATTTGATTTAGCTTCCGGAAATAAAGAAGCGGAATTAAAAGTTGGCTTACATCCAAATGCAATTATAGTAAGTCCTGATGAGCGCTTTGCTTACGTATCTAACGGCAACAGCGATAATGTTTCGGTTATCAGCACCAATACAAACACAGTAGTTGATTCTATATCTGTCCGTTTAAATGGAGAAGCAAATCCTTTTATGGGCGATGCGCCAAATGCACTTGCTATTGATCGTACAGGTACTACCTTATATGTTGCCAATGGTATGGATAATGCGGTAGCTGTGGTAGCGCTTGGCACTTTAACATCTGCAAAAGGAAAAGATAACAACAGGGTAAAAGGATTTATTCCAACAGGTGCTTATCCTTCAGGTTTAGCGCTTACAAATAATAATGTGCTTTGCGTTACAAACCTGGAAGGTGAAGGCGCTCATGTAGCAGCGAAAGATGGATCATTTAACAGCCATCATCAGGAAGCTACCATATCCATTATCCCTTTGCCGAATAAAAATCAATTGAGTGATTATACCACCCGTGTAGAAAATGCTAATCTTCTTTTTCGCAGAAACTTTGCAAAGCAATTGCCAAGACAGGGAATAGCACCAAAGCCTGTACCTGAACGTATTGGCGAACCTTCGGTTTTTAAGCATGTTGTTTATATCATTAAAGAGAACAGAACGTACGACCAGGTGTTAGGTGATATGCCTGAAGGCAACGGCATGAGCGCTTTGTGCACTTTTGGAGAAAATATCACACCGAACGAACATAAACTGGCAAGAAGTTTTTTATTGATGGATAATTACATGGCTTCCGGTAAATCTTCTGCTGAAGGGCATCAATGGACCGATGCAGCTATGACCTCAGATTACGTTGAAAAAAATGTAAGAGCCTGGTTTCAAAGTTACCCACATGTACAAACAGATGCGTTAGTTTACAACAAAGAAGGCTTTATATGGAATGATGCACTCGATCATGGTAAAAGCGTAAGAATTTATGGAGAGGCTTGTATTCCCGAATGGGAGGGCGATAAAGAGTGGAAGGATATTTACAACCTGTACCTGGAAGAAAAGCCATTTGAGTTTAAAAATATTACCACCATATCAAGAGTAGCGCCGATATTATCACAAACCTATCCCGGTTATGATGGGCATAAAATAAACGATCAGCTTCGTGCCGATGCTTTTATTAAAGAACTGAAAGAATATGAAAATATGCCCGGCGACCAGTTGCCACAGTTAATGATACTTGCGCTTCCATCTGATCATACATCCGGTATGCGTGAAGGTTATCCTACGCCAAGAGCAATGGTTGCAGACAACGATCTGGCACTTGGTAAAATTATCGAAGCCATAACAAGCAGCCGCTTTTACGATTCTACTGCAGTGTTTGTAACAGAAGATGATTCGCAGAGTGGATGGGATCATGTTTCTGCCTACCGTACAACAGGTTTTGTTGTAAGTCCTTACTCCGTATTAAACAAAACCATTCATACCAATTATAATCAAACCTGCATTGTAAGAACGATCGAGCAAATATTAGGTATTCCGCCTATGAATGCCATTGATGCAACGGCGTTGCCTATGTTTGATTGCTTTACCGGTAACTTTAATAAAACACCTTATCATTTTGTTGCAAACAAAATTCCTTTGGATGAAATGAATAAAAGCACTGCATCCCTGAAAGGAAAGGCGAAGTATTACGCTAAGCTATCCGCCTCACCACAGTTCGACCATATAGATGGTGGAAATGATGATCTTTTAAACCGCATTGTCTGGTTTTCTGTTAAGGGTAACAAGCCTTATCCATCAAAGATGACTTTACCTATAAATGAAAGAAAAGATGATGATGACGATTGAGGTATTCAGAGAGGTGGATTGTACTAATAACAATTGAAATTTTAAAAGCTTAAAAAATCATAATATGCATACTGGTATTAATTTCTTCAAAACCATTTATAATGATGATATTATCTATCATTATACTAAAGCATCAACAGCAATAGACTTCATTCTTTTTAACAACCAGTTGCGATTTAACGAAGCTCGTAAATCAAATGACCCAATCGAAAGTAGAAAAGCAAAAAGAGCGACTGTTTATTATGGGTCCGAGATAGGTAAACATAGAAGTGAACAGCATTACTCAGATGTAAACGAGTTATATGATTTTGTTGATAATATGGAAAGGCAATTTAGTCAAATCTGTTTTTGTCAAAATCGAATGGGTGAAGATTTTGCAAGTGAAGATTACATATCAAATTTTGAAGGTCACGAAGAGCTATTCGGATTTACTAAGTTAAGAATGTGGGATCAATATGCTGATAAATATTCAGGCGTTTGTATTGCATTTTCAAAAGAAAAAATATTATCTCTGAATTGCAAAAAGTTTGAAATAATAGAAAATGACGTAAAATATCTAACATTCCAAGAATTATTATCAAAAAAAATTGGTGATATTCAGGGAGATTATTTAGAAAATGTTGGAATAGAAGAGTACAAGAATCTACTTAAGAAACGGCTAATCGAATCGTTTTTTATTAAGCACATTGATTATGCGGGTGAAACTGAATATAGAATTGGGACTTTCTTTGATAAAGATAAATGCAGTTTCGAAACAATTCGCGATGAAATGTTTTTTGACAGAACTATGATGCTTGATATTTCAGATTGCGTTGTAGCTATTTTTGTTTCAAGCTTTGCAAACGACAGACAAAAAAATGATTTGCTTCAATATGCTTATAAACTTAATGTCGAAATCATTGAAATGAGGTGGAAGCATGATTCTTTTGAACCTTGGAATTTTAAAGAGTGGCTCGAATTTGTTGACAGAATTGACCAAGAAAAAAACTAAGAGCAATAAATTCCTATGCCTTAACCGTGCGTTTATAAAATTATGGCCGGACGCGAAGCATTCGGTTTCCACCAGATCCACCAAACTTTGCAACATCGCCGCATCTATTAAAATTGCAACTTCTATTCAGCTTTAGTAATACAAATAAATAGAGTTTAAAACTTCAGTATAAAACAAGCGAAGTTGCAAACTAAAGTATTTTCAATAGCCGTCCAGCTAACACTCCCTCTTTCGCAATGTCTCTTGGCGCAGCTTTGGGCGTAGGAAGGACATTGCGGTTCATTTTAAAGTATTTTCAATAACCATCCAACTAACACTTGTTTGTGGATTTTATTTCGCATTATCACAATCAAACGGAAGTAGTACAAGCTGTAAACCAATGCTATTCACTGGCTTCATCATTGGTTAGGTTTATGAAGTAAAAAAGGAAAAAGTGGCATGGCTAAAATATTAGTTGTTGACGATGATGTTGATTTACTTGAATCGCTTAAGCTTTTACTCAGTATTCATGGTTTCAGTGTCTTAGCACTTAATTCGGCTGACGGTATAATTGAGAATCTTATAAATTACAAACCGAACCTGATTCTTTTGGATATTTTGATAGGCGACATTGATGGCAGAATAGTTTGTCAGAAGATAAAAACTGAAACACAATATAGGAATGTACCTGTTATTCTATATTCCTCGTGTACCGATTTATTAACTGCTTACAAACTTTATCGTGCAGATGCCTGCATAGAAAAGCCGTTTGATAATGATCATTTGGTCAGTACGCTAAATTCATTCCACAACAGCTATCTACGCACAGCCTGAGGTAGTAAATGTAAAAATATTTTGTATGAACATCAACGAATTTCTTCAGGGAGAAAGAGAAGAAATGATTGAAACAATATTAACCGGTACTTACATTGCAAGTAAAAATATTGTTGAAGGTACCATGTTTCTAATAGCAGTAGAAGGGTTTTACGTTGAATTATTGCATGATGAAGAAACCGGAGAAGTAGAACTTTATAACGCATTTGAGGAGGAGGAATATCTTGATTCTTACCTGGAGGAAATTGATATTTCAGAAATAAGCAACATGCTGCAAACCGGGTATGAAAAACCGATTCTTAAAAGCC
>JAEZRL010000174.1 GCA_023440945.1 Bacteroidota bacterium | reverse complement strand
ACACTTTATAACAAAATAAAGAGTTACGAAGAATCGAAAGAAATGAATTAATCCTACCATATTCAAATAGAACAAAAGCTCCGGCAAAACCGGAGCTTTTTTAATAAATTAATTCCCATCGTCATTCATCTGCTGTAAACAGGCATTCATCGTATCCTGTTTTACATACAGTTTTCTTCTTTTCACATTTGTAGAAGAAAATTAATTGTATGAAAAAGTTAGTATCAGCACTTGTTATAATATTGTTTGCTCTGGTTGCAAAAGCACAGGAAAACAATTTTTATTTCACTACTTCAGATAGTGTTCAATTATTTGTAAAAGTTGCCGGTAAAGGAAAGCCATGTTTATTTGTACATGGCGGACCAGGTTCCACAAGTTATTATTTTGAAACGATGCAGGCTGCAAATTTGATTCAGCAGAAAATGCAAATGATTTATTTTGATCAGCGTGGAAGCGGTCGTTCAGCTTCTGCAAAAAATGGCGATTATTCTATAGCAAGAATGGAAAAGGATATAGAAGAATTGCGTTCTTATCTGGGAATAAATAAATGGGCAGTGATGGGACATTCTTTTGCCGGCATTTTAATAACGAATTATGCATATCACCATCCTCAGAATGTTTCAGCTTTAATGCTAATAGAATGCACACTTAATATGCCTTATTCCATGAATAGTCATTTGGAATTTGGATTGAAAGAACTCGGTATAAAAGATCAGTCTCCTTACAGGGATACAACCAAACCCTTGATAGAAAGAGTTGGAATGATACATCAGCAATTAAATGAAAAAGGCGTTTGGTATAAACTTATGTTCAGAAATGCGTTTGAAAAAGAATACAGCGATTCTGTTACACTTTCCCTGGAAAAATTTAATCATGATTTTTCAAACGCTGTTTGGAATATCAAAGACTATGAAAAAGATTATGCATCTTTTACAAAAAGCATCCGTTGTCCTGTTTTGGTTATGACAGGTGATAAAGATTTTGCGATCGGTGTTGATCATTATAAAAGTTTTCAATTCCCAAATCAAAAAGTTGTACACTATATTGGCGGACATGCGCCTTTCCAGGAAGAACCACAATGGTTTGCAGAAAAGATACTTGGTTTCATCAACTCTCATGAATAAACCTTTTAATACTTCACATGAAAAAGTTTGTGTTTATACTATTGCTGCTTCCTTCCGTTGCAGCCTTCAGTCAAAAAATATTTTTTGATTCCGCCGCTTATATTGCCTTTTATAAATCCCATTATGATCAGTCATATTACAGTAAGTCTTCACTTACCACAGAAGATAAAATTGCGGGGTTAAGCCGTGCATGGGCTGAAGCAAGATGGACCTTTGCAAATTTTGATAAAATTCCTTTGCTTAACTGGGATAGTGTTTATTATACTTATATATCAAAGGTGCAGCTTGCAAAAAACGATAAAGAATACTATAAAGTATTGATGAGTTTTTATCAAAACCTGCATGATGGCCACTCAGGTATAATGCCACCGGAAAGTCAGTGGGATGATAGTTATGCAACTTTACCTGTTGCTGTAAAATGGATAGAAAATAAATCGGTAATATGGGAGGTTGAATCAAAAACAAAAGAATATAATGTATTAAAACCGGGGATGATAATTGAAAAGATAAATGATGTTTTTGTAAATGATTTTGTAGCAAAAAATATTTCACCTTACCTCAGTTTTGCTACAACACAAGATAGTATTGCAAGAATTTACAGTTATGAACTGTTTGCCGGAAACATAAAGCAACCCTTGAAATTAACAGTAAAGGATACCAATGGAAAAATAGCTGAGTATAATTTGTCAAGAGTGAATATTATGGAAAGATTTAAGATGCTTCCCCTGGTTGATTTTAAAGTTCTTCCGGGCAATATTGGTTATTTAAAACTGAATACTTTCGGAATGGATACAGTAGTGAAAATATATGATAGCTTGTTTCCCCAGATTGAAAAAACAAATGCACTTATTATTGACATCAGGAATAATGGCGGTGGCAACAGTAGTGTCGGCTACGAGATATTAGGCACTTTGACCAATAAACCTTTTTACCAGGAGCAGGAGGTTATCCGGCATCATACACCTGTTAAAAGAGCATGGGGCGAACCGGAGAGCATTGATATAGAAAGATATGACTGGAAACCTTATAAGCTAATGTTGTATGATAAACAGGTTGCATTATTAATAAGCGGAAACACCTATTCTGCAGCAGAAGATTTTACGGTTGCATTTAAAAGCATTAAGCGGGGAAAATTATTCGGGCAGCCTACAGGCGGAAGCACAGGTCAGCCGGTTACGTTTGATTTACCGGGTGGCGGCAAAGGAAGGGTTTGTGCTAAAAGAGATTTAATGTATGATGGAAGTGAATTTATTGGTATTGGAATTAAACCTGATGTAGAGGTTGATTATACGATCAAGGCAGTTGTACATGGAAGAGATGAGGTTGTTGATGCAGCGGTAAAATATTTATCAGGTGAAAAATAGATTCATTATACAGCCATCTCTTTTCAATAAAATTACAGAACGTTGAAGTGAGTGACACAACCCAGGCATCATGCTTATTCTGCTGCCGGTAACCTAATAATTAACATCTTCTGCAACAAGTTTTGTTAGCGAAGAACTCGCACCTTTCGATTAATTATCTTTACTGCTTAAAGAGATTCTTCTATGTTGAAAATTGGTGTATTTGGTGTTGGGCATTTAGGCAAGTTTCATTTAAATAACTGGAAAGAAATTGAAGATGCTGAATTAGTTGGCTTTTATGATCCTAATGATACAACGGCAAAAGAAGTAACAGAAAAGTATGGTTTAAAACGATTTAGCCATGCAGAAGCCTTACTGGATAAAATTGATGCGGCAGATATTGTAGCACCAACGAATTATCATTTTGATCTGGCGGAAAAAGCGATAAGAAAAGGCAAACATGTTTTTGTAGAAAAGCCTTTGGCAAATACGATTGAAGAGGGAAAGTTATTGGTTGATATGGCTCGTGAAGCAAATGTGAAAGTACAGGTTGGTCATGTTGAACGTTTTAACCCGGCTTATATGGCGGTGAAGGATAAAAAGTTGTCACCGATGTTTATAGAGGTTCACCGGCTTGCGCAGTTTAATCCGAGGGGAACGGAAGTAAGCGTGATACTTGATTTAATGATACATGATATTGACATTATTTTGAGTATTGTAAAAAGTGATGTAAAACATATTTCTGCAAGCGGCGTGGCAGTATTGACTGATACACCTGATATTGCAAATGTGCGTATTGAATTTAACAATGGTTGCGTAGCTAATTTAACCAGCAGCCGCATAAGCATGAAGAAGATGCGCAAGATGCGTTTGTTTCAGAAAGATTCTTATATCGGCATTGATTTTCTTGAGAAAAAAACAGAGATCATTAAGCTTAAACAACCCGATGATAAAAATGTTTTTTCATTCGATATTGAAACGCCGCATGGTAAAAAAACAATAGCGATTGCTAATCCGCCGGTACAATCAGTAAATGCTATTAAAATCGAATTAGAATCTTTTACAGATTCGATTAAACATAATAAACCAACTGCAGTAAATGAAATAGATGGTTATCTTGCAATGGAGGTAGCTCACCAGATACTGGATAAAATAAGCAACACCAGTATTTTGGTTTGATGAAGTATTATGCGTTTTCTTAAACCACCGTTACATATTCGCTGGTACGTGCTGTTCGATTTTATTTTTTCTGCAGCCGTTTGGATAGGCATTTCTTTATACCGTCAAAAATTATTACACCAAGATTTTATTCCTGCACCAGAGATACTTACAAGAGATCATTTCTTTTTTCTGAAATCATTTTTAGCTATTCCCGCTTATTGGATCTTGCTGTTTACTTTAATGGGTTCGTATCAACAATCTATTTACATAAAATCAAGATTGAATGAATTGAGTACAACATTCATAGAATCTGTTATCGGTTGTATGCTGCTGTTCTTCCTTATTTTTTTAGACGATACGAAAGACAACTATAACTATTATTATAAAGTGTTTTTTACTTTTTGTCTGCTACAGTTTGTGCTTGTCTATAGTGGAAGACTTATCTTATTAACGATTGCAAAAAAACATTTACTGAAAGGTGAATATGCGTTTAAAACGTTATTTATTGGCAATAATAGCAAAGCAAATGAAGTGTATAACGAAATACGGCAGCACTTTCATACAATGGGTTATAAAGCGATAGGGTTTATTTCAGGAGAAACATTTTCTTCCAACGGTCTTTCTAAGTTTATGCCGCGTTTAGGAG
This sequence comes from Bacteroidota bacterium, assembly GCA_023440945.1. Taxonomy (GTDB): domain Bacteria; phylum Bacteroidota; class Bacteroidia; order Chitinophagales; family Chitinophagaceae; genus JAEZRL01. The sequence goes on along the minus strand of JAEZRL010000174.1, from coordinate 12,073 downwards.
GTATAAAAGACGTGGAAAAAGTGATTGATGAACAGAAAGTAAAACAGGTAATTGTGTCGTTAGATAAATCAGAGTTGCAAAATGCAAATCAACTTATTAATAAATTAAGTGAGAAAGATGTGTTGGTAAAGATCGTTCCTGATAATTTCGACATTCTCGCAGGTTCCGTAAAAACAGGAAATGTTTTAGGTGCAACGTTGATTGACATCAGCACGAATGTTATGCCTGCATGGCAAAGTAATATTAAACAGGCAATGGATGTTATCATTGCTTTGCTTGGATTGATAATATTAAGTCCGCTGTTGATTTTTATTGCGATTAAAACAAAGCTTTCATCTAAAGGACCTGTTATTTATTTGCAGGAAAGAATCGGATTTAAGGGCCATCCTTTTATGATCTATAAGTTCCGTTCCATGATTAATAATGCAGAAACAAATCGTCCTTTGTTGTCTTCAGATCATGATACCCGAATAACAAACTGGGGAAAATTTATGCGTAAATGGCGCTTGGATGAATTGCCTCAGCTTTTCAATATTTTGAAAGGTGACATGAGTTTGGTTGGTCCACGCCCTGAAAGAAAATATTACATCGATAAGATTTGCGAACAAAATCCCTATTATAAATACCTGTTGAAAGTAAAGCCAGGACTAACTTCCTGGGGTATGATTCGTTTTGGTTATGCATCAAATATTACTCAGATGATGAAGCGCATGCAATATGATCTGATGTATGTTGAAAACGCTTCCTTATTACTCGATCTTAAGATAATGATCTACTCGCTTCGCATTATTTTTTCAGGGAAAGGAAAGTGAATAGCAAAATGAGAAATTTTAAAATCGGGAATTCGAAATCATAAGAAGTTGATTCCCACTTTTGTTAGAAGAAACTTTTTACATATAAATTTTTTCAACAGAATAATTGTAAATCATTTTGACTTCTAAAAATTTCAATGAAAATCAAAATCAAACGGAAGCCTTGCTTGTGTAATGCCAAATAATCCTTTCAGCTTTTGTACTTTTTGAAGAATATTATATTGGTGTTCACCAATTTCTTCCTTAATAGCATTTGCTTTTATAGTTTTGCTGTAAGAGTCACCTAACAATTGTTCCAAAAGGCTTTTTTGTTCAGGGTATTCCCGGGTACGATAATCTTTTGTTTTAGCCATTCTTGCAGCGCAGGCAATCGCATCATTCAGCGTTCCTGTTTTGTCAACCAAACCAATATCAATTGCACGTTCGCCGGTCCAAACTCTTCCTTGTGCAATACTGTCAATATAATCTACGCTTTTATTCCGGCCATTTGCAACACGACTTTTAAAAGTATAATAAACCGAATCGATATCGTTTTGCAGCATTGTTTCTTCACCGTTTGTCAAAGGTCTGGTAATAGAACCCATATCAGCATAAGGGCCTGTTTTTACACCATCGAAGCTGATGCCTAATTTATTCTTGAAGAAACTTTGCATATTTGGTATCATTGTAAAAACACCAATTGAACCGGTAAGTGTTCCAGGATCAGCATAAATAGAATCTGCAGCACAGGAAATATAATAACCGCCTGAGGCAGCATAATCGCCCATGCTTACAACAACCGGTTTTACTTTTTTCGCCAATGAAATTTCACGCCAGATAACATCGCTTGCTAAAGCACTTCCACCAGGACTATTCACACGAAAAACAATTGCTTTCACTTCATCATCCATCCGCAGTTTTCGTAGCAGGTCGCGAAAATCATCAGAACCAATTTGTTCTTCTTTTCCTTTACCGTCAACAATTTCGCCTGATGCATATAAAACAGCGATTTTATCTTTCCCGTTTACATCTTTATAGTCAACTGCTTTATCATATTTACCAAAACTTATCAAATTCAGTTTCTCTTTTTCTTTTTGCTTCGTTAAGCGAAAAAGTTCCTGCTTCACTTCATCATCATATTTCACACCGTCTATCAAATGATATTTCAATGCATCATAAGAAGACCGAATGCTTCCATTAACTGCAAGACTTCTTAATTCTGCCGTATCAAGATTTCTTGAACGAGCTGTTTGCGATAAAAGAGTACCATACAGATCATTCAAAAAAACAGAGGTTTGCAAGCGATTCGGTTCCGTCATTTGATTGGCGCGAAAAGGTTCGGTTGCACTTTTAAATTTTCCTGCATAAAATATTTGAGGTTGAATTTCTAACCTATCTAATAGGTCTTTCATAAAAAGAAGATTAACCGAAAATCCGTCCCACTCAAGCATGCCTTTTGGATGACAATAAACTTTATCTGCAGTTGCTGCAACATAATAAGATTTCTGGGTTAAATTCTCTCCATAAGCTATCACAAATTTTTTGCTTTCTTTAAAATCGTTGACAGCCTGAACCAGCTCTTCACTTGATGCATAACCGTTGGAGTTATAATCAGCTTTTATGTATAATCCTTTAATAGTTGAATCTGTTTTTGCATAATGAATCATTCTCACAACATCATACAAACCCGGTGCATTGGAAGCTGCATCACCGGATAAAAAAGCAAGCGGATTATTTTTAGCCTGTTCATTGAACATGGTGCTAAGATCCAGAACTAAAATACCATTTGAACCAAGATCCGGCTTGTCGGGAGAAGTAGCGCTGCGTAAAATTCCCAGCGCAATAAAAAACAGGATCACTGAAAAAATTACAAGGGCAGTAAGGGAAGCAAAGAATATTTTAAAAAACAGTTTCATTTGGAAATTTTTTATTGTTCTTTAGGGTCAAATGTAACTTCGCATTTAATTTCTTTCTGTGTTAAAAATTTATCATGCTCAGTTTCATGATTTTCTCTTGTGCTTTTAAAATTAAAGATATTTGAACCCAGCTATACCACCAATTTATGAACAAAGCATACCTGCTGATAGGCGGTAATTTAGGTGATCGTTTACATAATCTCGCCAAAGCTTCTCAACTTATCGAACAATATGCGGGAACAATTATTCAAGGCTCCGCTGTGTATGAAACAGAAGCATGGGGATTGAAAGACCAGCCTTCTTTTTATAACCAGGCTCTTGAATTGCAAACACCATTAGCTGTTAAAACACTTATGCAAACTTTGCTGCAAATTGAAGAACAAATGGGCAGAAAACGTGTTGAAAAAAATGGGCCAAGAAATATTGATATTGATATTTTATTATTCAATGATTCAATTGTACACAACGATGTTGTTACCGTTCCGCATCCACGGTTAACGGAAAGAAAATTTGCTTTGGTACCACTTGCTGAAATTGCAGGAAGTGTAATTCATCCTTTAGCAAAAAAAACAATTGACCAGTTGCTAGTAGAGTGTCCCGATACTTTAGATGTGCATAAAATTTAAAACCTCAACGCATTACGACTTTTAATTTTGGTGCACCACATGAATTATCATTTTATAGCAATCGAAGGCAATATAGGCGCAGGCAAAACAACATTGGCGCATCTTCTGTCAAAAAAACTCAATGCAAGACTGATACTCGAAGAGTTTGCAGATAATCCTTTTCTGCCAAAATTTTATGAGAATCCAAAACAATACGCTTTTCCGCTCGAACTGTTTTTTGTGGCAGAGCGTTTTAAGCAGTTGAAAGATATGATTCACGCCAACGATCTTTTTCAAAGCGTTACAGTTGCCGATTATGTTTTCACTAAATGCCTTTTGTTCGCCAAAATAAATTTACCTGGAGAGGAGTTCAGGCTTTATCAAAAATTATTTGATATTATGCAACAGCAACTTGTTTTTCCCGACCTGCTTATTTATCTGCATGCACCGGTTAGCAAGCTGCAAACAAATATCAAGAAACGTAACCGGGAGTACGAACAAAAAATTCCCGATGAGTATTTATTTAGCATACAGGAAACTTATACCAGTTATATAAAACAACATAACATAAAAACCATTTTTGTTGATGCTTCCAATGCCGATTTTTTAAACGACCCACAACATTTGCAAAAAGTGGTGGATTCTTTGCAACAGGACCATCAGCAAGATCAGCATTATATAAGTTTATAACTCCAATACACGTTGTATTTTTATTTGTTTCTGTATGAGCCCGGCATTTGAATATAAATTAAACTTTCGTTGCGTCGCACACTTCTAGGGTAACAATTCTATTCAGCATGAAGAACAACATAACTGTTTCAGATAAAAAATACGATCCTCTCGAATCAATAAAAATTGTTGAATACCGCAACTTAATGGCGGGCCGTTTTTTGTTCATCATGGGTTTAAGAATGATGAGCACTTTGGTAGGCTGGTGGATCTACAATTTAACTAACGATCCATTTGCTATTGGTTTAATTGGTTTATCAGAAGTTATTCCTGCTGTTTCATTAGCATTGTATTCAGGCCATGTTATAGACCTGAGTGAGAAACGAAAATTATTACTCACTGGCGTAAGCTTATATTTACTTGCTGCGCTTATTATGTTGTTCTTATCAACGTCCTTTACTTCAAAACATCTAAGTAGTCACGGTATTGCAATTTTCATTTATACGGTTATATTTTTTACAGGCATCTTCCGTTCTTTTACAGGCCCAACTTTCAGTGTTTTGATTGCTTCCATCGTTCCAAGACATACCTTACAAAATGCAACAACCTGGAACCAGGGGACATGGTTATCTGCTTCCGTAACAGGTCATGCGACTGGTGGATTTTTAATTGCTGTTTTTGGCATCACGGGAACATTAATAACGATTTGTTGTTTAGAAGCTGCAGCCATTTTCTTTATGTTTCGTTTAAAACCAAAACCGCCTTTAAATGAAAGAGGAGAGAAGAAAACCTGGGACAGCGTTAAAGAGGGATTGCATTTTGTATTCAAAACGAAGGAATTATTAGGCGCCGTTTCACTTGATCTTTTCGCCGTGTTTTTTGGCGGCGCTGTTGCAATGGTTCCTGTTTATGCAAGAGATATTTTAAAGGTTGGACCGGAAGGTTTTGGTTTTTTAAATGGCGCTTCGGATATAGGTGCTATTTTTATTGTTATCCTTCTTACTTTATTTCCCTTGCGCAGAAAACAAGGCAAAGCTTTATTATTTGCAGTTGCAGGTTTTGGTATATGCATTATTATTTTCGGAATATCAAAATTATTCTGGCTTTCATTCTTTGCATTGATGATCGGCGGTATGGTTGATGGAATTAGTGTTGTTGTTCGCGGCACAATTAATCAATTACTCACACCTGATAATATGCGTGGAAGAGTGATGAGCGTAAATTCTATGTTCGTTAATTCAAGTAATGAACTGGGACAATTTGAAAGTGGTATTGCAGCGAAATTATTAGGTGTTGTTCCTTCAGTTGTATTTGGCGGTGGTATGACTTTGTTAGTTGTTATCATCACCTGGCTTAAAGCGCCAAGTTTAAGAAAGATGGAGTATTGATTGTCTCAACGTGGATTTGGGTGGATGGTAAGAATTGTCTGCCCTGGACTTACTGATTCAACTAATTTGGGTTTTCTTTTCCTTCAAATCCCTCCAATCCTTCTAAATCATCTTTCAGACGACGATAACAATTCTTCTTTTGATTTCGGTCTGCGCTCTTCCAGCCATTCAAACCCACGCAGTTTTAACTCTTCATGGTTTACCTGCCTCATTGGATAAAAAGTTCCCTGTAAATTATTCCTTGATACGATCTTTTGTGGTTTTTTGTCCTCGAAGAACATATCAATGATATCAGATGTAGATTGATTTACACCAAGGAATTTGTGATTGTCATCCTGCCCATAATAAACACTTTCTGCATTACCACTTGCACGTATATAATTGATATTGCCGTTTGTGAAATAACCGTTGATGGTTCGGCCTTTCAACTGGTTGAAGAAATCTGTGCTGTCAACCTGATTAATGGTCAAAGCATTTTCAAAAACATATAAACGTTTGGGTTTTTTGTTTTGTGTATAAAGATAAATTGTATCGCCTGTTATCTGGCTTTGCTGCGACCAAACAACCGGATTATTGAACAAACGGAAAACAGAATCTTGTCCTGAATAAAATAAACTGTCACCAACAGCCTGCAATGAATCAGAATAAATGCGCACATTGTAATAAGCTTCAATGTAACGGTCTGTGCTGCTATCAGGTTTATTGGTGAGTGAATCAATTTTGGCTAGAGTATCAAGCGGAGTATAATGGCGTGAAGTATCCATATCAGAAAGTCGTCCGGAAAACAAAGTATCGGCTGCAATAAAAATAGAATCCTGCTCCTGTTTGATGATCATTACAGGATGTATAGTTGCAAGAAAAGAATTTTGTTTTCGATTGCTTTTTAAATTGTCCGCAAGAATGGAAACGCCTTGCGCCGTATCACGGTAAATAACATTTCCTCTTGCTTCGCCAAAACCGGTGGAATCATTATTTGCCACTTCGTCTGCTATAAGTGTTGTCGTGCTGTCTTGTATGATCGGCCTTTTACCAAAATATTGTTTTTTATTTTTGGTATCGTAATAACCGTTTGATGTTATAATTTTCTGTGCACCACTTGTTATTACGGTTGGTACAACAAACGTAGTAATGCCGGTATAAGTATTGTATAAAAGCGTGTCTGTTTTTACTGTGTAATTTGTATCAATTAAAACAACGTTCTTTTTAAAAACGACATCTCTTGTTTCGCCGTAATAAAACCCTTCGCCACTTGTAAGAACGGTTGTACCATTAACAAGTTTTCCATTCTTTGTATAAGTGCCGATTTTATTCTGTACATCATAATCCAGTTCAGGTGTCGTAAGAACACCTTTTCCATCTGTCAAGCGAACATTTCCACTTAAGTGTGCTTTCTTTTCTCTGCCCAGGTATTTTAAATAATCAGAGTAAGTATGAATGCTGTCCGCATCATTAATATGAACATGACCAAAAGCTTCAAGTGTGTTGGCCGATCTATTCAAAACAGCACTATCGCAATAAAAAGTTGTATTCTCCTGCTTTACAATAACGTTGCCGGCAAGTGATTGAAAAACGGTTGAATCATTTTCTTTTTTGTAGTTCAACCTGTCGGCTTTTAGAATATTTATTTCTTTTTTACCTACAGTATCATTAAGAGGTTGCTGCGCAAAAATATTTGTGGCAGATAAAAGAAAAATAAAAAACAAAAAAGCTTTTATAATAGACCTCATTTCCCTGATGTATAAGTACTGTCTGCTGCAAGAGGCGCTGTTAAATAATTACCTTTATCTTTTTTCCCAAAGATAGAGATGTTAACATACCTTTTTGGATGTACACGAAGGTCATCCATTAAAGTATGTAAACTCACAACGGTATTGTTAAGCCTGTTATAAAGCTCTTTGTCGTTTATCAAAGCACCCAGAGAACCGTTGGTAGTATTCAATTGAGTCATGGCGCTGTCCAGTTTGTTTGCAGCATATTGCATACGGTTAACGATGCTATTAAGATCAATACTTGCAAATTTGCCGGAGGTTGTTTCAAGATTGGCTAATGTATTGCTGATCCTCACATTATTTGCTGCAAGATTATTGGTAAAAGTGTCTAAATTCTGTAACGTCCCCGCGATGGCGCTGCTTTGATTGCTTAGTAATTGTTGTAATGAATTGGAAGTTTCAACCAAAGAACCGGTTGCATGATTTAAATTGGCAACAACGCTTTGCAGATTATTTTTTGTTGAAGGATCTAAAACCGTGTTTACATTTCTTAGTAAAGTATCAAGTGATTGAAATGTTCTGATAAGCTGATCTGCAACAGGACCAAGTTTATCACCAATATTTCCTAACAAGCCACCTGCTTCTATGCTTTGAATGGTTGAGTTTGATTTAAGATAATTTTTGCTGTCACCAAGTCTTATATCAATGCTTGTTGAAGACAATGGATTTTCTTTGATAACCGCAACAGAATTATCAGGAACATTATAATCTTTATCAAGTTTGATGGTTACGATTATTCTTGTAACAGATTTATCTGCAGCTTCAATTTCGTACACGCTGCCCACCTGCAAACCATTGATAAAAACCGGGTTGGATGGTGTAAGATGTTTTGTATCGCTATACTCTGCCTTTAGAAAAAAACCGGACTTAAAAACGCTTCTGCCTTTTAAGAAATTGAATCCTAAAACAAGTAGTGTAATAGCTATGGCCGTAAGTGCACCGATCTTTGTTTCATTTGAGATTTTCATCACAAAATTTATTATTGTTTTTATAGGACAGATGAAACTTCATGATTGTAAACTTCTTTATAGATTTTCCTACTCTTTTATAAAAATCGCAATCATGTTCGTTCATCAAAATTGATTTGTCTTTTCAATACCTGTACTTCATTATTAATTTCATGCCAATTGCCTTATTATTAAGGCTTGCACACTGTTTGGTTGTTCAATTATGCCCAATAGCATTACCGGACAATGAACGTATTGCGACGCAACGATGTTCAATAGTAGCAGCTCAGCTTTGGCTAATAAAAACAACTTTTGAACTTTTAACGGTAACAAATGTAAGCGTAAATTATAACTGCTTATAATAGTGTTTGTTAATTAGTGTTGAATTTATAGGATTATAGCTTATTCAATAAATACTTCATTTTAAAACATCTTGCTCCTCACTTTTTTGTATAACGTGATAAATGCAACAAAAAAAGATGGGTAACGCGTAAAAAGGTTTTTTAGGCATAAGGGCTTTTGACAGAATTACTATCGCTGTTACATAATAATCGTTCTCTAAAACAAGTTTATAAAGAAGCTATAGTTTGCTTGCGTATTTTTGCCACCATCGAAGTGTTTATGGCAAAAGAGATGAATAACAGGCAGGCTTATTTTAATTACCAGATAGATGATAAATATGTGGCAGGAATTGCTTTGCTGGGAACGGAAGTGAAATCCATACGTGATGGTAAAGTAAGTTTTAATGATGCATTTTGTTTATTTGATAAAGGTGAATTATGGTTGCGCGGATTATACATTGCAGAATATTCTTTGGGTACGGTAAACAATCATATTGCTGTACATGACCGGAAATTATTACTAACAAAACGTGAATTAAAACGGTTGCAGGCACAAACAAAAGAAAAAGGCTTTACTATTGTTCCTTTAAAGATTTTTTTCAACGAAAAAAACCTGGTAAAAGTTGAAATAGGATTGGCAAGAGGAAAGAAAGTACATGATAAAAGAGAGACAATAAAAAAACGAGACACCGAAAGAGAAATTAAACGTTATCTGAAATAGGATAGCATGATTATTGGTAACTAACCGAACTAAAATTTTCCGCAACATGATCTCCCTGAAGCGAGTGATTTTATTTTTTTCAATTGTTATAATAAGTACCGGTACATCTGTGTTGAAAGCTCAAACAGTTTCCGGTAAATGGTATGGGATAGGCGTTGTTGATATTCCTGGTGCAACAAACAATTATATGTGTGAATTTATCATTACGCAAAAAGGAACCAGTGTAACGGGTTATATGAATTATTTTTTCAGGGACGGTTATTTCAGTAACCGGATAACAGGAAGTTATAACCCTAAAACAAGGCAGGTAAAATTTAAGCCTGTTCCTATTTTATATCATCGTTCGGTTAACCCTGGTACAGGTGTGGATTGTATAATGACAGGTGTTTTTACTTTGAAAGTATCGAAAGTAGAAAGTACTTTAACCGGAAGTTTTTTAAGCGATGCATTACATGCTTATACTGCTCCACCGATAAATGTTAAGTTCAGGAAATTACTGAAGGATGAACCAGAACTTAAAGACCGTATTGTACAAAAACCACTGCAGCTTGAAGAAACGCCAACACCAATTGCTACTGCTAAAAAGCCTGAATTAACAGCACCAAAACCGACTTTTCAAATAGAAGCAGAAAAACACGTAAAGATGCGGGCTAAAGAAATTGTACGCATTTTAGATGTGTCTGATGATTCTGTAAGAATTGATTTGTATGATAACGGTGAACTTGATTATGATTCCGTATCTGTATTTTTAAATGATAAACTTGTTCAGTACAGGCAAATGCTTGATACAAAAAAATCTGTTCAGTTTTATGTGCCTGTTGACTCAATCGAAACAAACAACGACCTTGTTATGTATGCAGAAAACCTCGGACAGATTCCACCAAATTCTGCATTAATGATCATTACAGATAAAACGCATCGTTACGAAATTCCATTGACTAGTACTTATCAGAAAAATGCTGCTATACGATTAAGAAAAGTTTCACCGGCTTCTTCGGTAGCAGGGAAATAAAAATCAGCCTCAAATCTAGTCCTGAGTGATTTAGTGTAATGAGTGAACCTACATAAATACATTAGGGAAATATATTTTCGCGTAAGGCGAAAAGAAGTAAAGGAAAATTTTTGTGTACTAATGCAAGTTTCAAAATCTCAAATTTCAAATCTTGAATCTCGAATTTCCGATTTCGTGATTTTTCTTTTAAGTTTTATTTTTTCTTCTTTAGTTTTTCCAAAGCAACGCGAGGCATAGCTAACTTTGGGGCAATGAAAATGATAGTTATTATACCATTGGGAGAAGAAAAAACTTCTTACAGCTACTATCTTATACAATTGCTAAAAGAAATTTATCCTGATCATGGTGTGGAAGAACAGATTGATCTTGCAGGCGCTCAGAAATACTCCGATAACAGTATAATCATTATAAAAACCACAAACAGAAGCAACTTTAGTGTTCGCTGGTGGTACCGTATTGTTTTGCCTTCTTTTGTAAGTAAAGTGAAGCCGCAGTTTATCCTGCATTTGAACGGGTGCAATACCTTATCTATTCAAACTCCACAACTAACAGTAGTTACAGAAACACAGTATTTGCAGGAGCCGGAAAAATCACTTTCGTCCTGGAGAAAATACAGCAAAAAAAATTTTTCTTCTTTTGCACAAAAAGCAAATGCCGTTATTACTTATGCTAAAACAGCAGAAAGTTTTTTGAACGAAAAATTACAAGTGCCTGTCTCCAAAACGCAGGTTATTTCCCCAACAATTTCTGCAGAAGTTCAACCACTTGAATGGGGCGAAAAACAATTGTACAAACTGCAGTACACAAATGCGAAAGAGTTTTTTTTAATAAGTCGCAACTTTCGTGATATAGACGAAATTGTTTTTATACTTAAAGCATTTTCGGTTTTTAAAAAATGGCAACACAGCAGCATGAAACTGATGATTGCTGGAAAGTTATGGATGGACGAAAAAGACTGGCAGGAAAAATTATCAAGTTATAAGTTCAAGGATGATGTGGTAATACAGGAACATTTGAACGATTATTATTACGAAAAAATTTTAGCTTCTACTTATGCATTTATTCATGTGCCTGTAAATGAAAGTGATATTATTCCTGCTTTGGAAGCTGTTAGTTGTCGTACGCCTGTTATCAGCTTTGCAAATGAAGTTATTAAGGAGATGATGGGCGATTCTTTTTTAACAGCAGAAAATTCCGATTTCAATTTGCTGGGACAAAAAATGATACAGTTGTATAAAGATGAAACGTTGCGGGATAAAATGATAAGCGACGCAGAACAAAAACTTGCTTTGTATAAAAGAGAAGATGCAAGAATGAAATTGAAGGAATTGCTGGAGCAAGCCACCGGAAAATAAGATGCATAATACTTCTTACTTTTGTTGCCTTTATTGAAAATCAATATTTAATTATGCCTGTTTCAAATATTTCGATTGATGTACATTTAGATGATAGTAAAGTACCTGAATTAATAACCTGGAAAGCAAGTGAAAGCACGGCTGATGTTGCACAAAAAGCCAAAGCAATGATGATTTCTTTCTGGGACAGCGCAGACAAAAGCGCTTTGCGTATTGACCTCTGGACAAAAGATATGATGGTGGATGAAATGGCGGATTTTTTCTATCAAACAATGATGACGATGGCAGATACATATAGCCGTGCAACAAAACAACAGGAATTAACAGATGATATGAAAAATTTTGCCAAACAGTTTTACAACAAATTCCGTCAGTTGCAAATGAAGGAAAATAAGTAAGAGTCTTACCCGTTTCAAGTTGTTGGTTACAGGTTACAGGTTGCCAGTTTTCTGATTTAAAATTTCAGATTTTAAAATGATGCTATTGCAATAAAAAATTACAATTATGAGTTTAGAACAACAAGTAATGGCTCAAATGAAAGATGCCATGAAAGCCAAAG
>JAEZRL010000160.1 GCA_023440945.1 Bacteroidota bacterium | reverse complement strand
TCACTTTATTCGCTGGTTTACCTGCCATCTGCTTTGATCCTTTTATTTTTTCTGATAAAAAGTGGCAAGTTCCCTATCAACTTCAGCATTAGTGATGTTACAAAAAGATTGTACAGAAAGATTGTTTCTTTTGGCTTGTTTATATTTTCCGGCTCTGTGTTGAATGTGATGTCAAGAACAATTGATCTTATCATCATTTCCAGTCAATCCGCAGGAGGTTTATCTGATGCAGGTGTTTTTGCTATCGCCACTTACATGATACAAATAATGGAAGTACCACAACGCAGTATTGTTGCAATTGCGATTCCTATTATTTCGCAGGCATGGAAGGACAGGAATATGAAACAGATCAGCGAGTTGTACAAAAAAACTTCGCTCAATTTATTGATTTTTGGTCTTGCTATCTGGGGTGCTTTGTTATTGAACATGGATAATGCTATCACCTTTTTAGGACCTGCTTACGAACCGGCAAAAATGATCGTGATTATTATGGGAACCGCGAAGATCATTGATCTTGGCACAGGTCTGAATTCGCAAATATTATTGCTTTCTAAATACTGGCGAATAGATTTTATTACCAACATGTTATTTGTATTAATATCTATTCCGCTTAATTATACTTTGATCAATCATTATGGTGTTATCGGCTCTGCTTTTGCAAATCTCATCGCGTTAACTGTTTTTAATAGCATTCGTTTTTTCTACATCTGGAAGTTGTATAAAATGCAGCCTCTAACAGTACAAACGATATATGCATTGTTAATCGCATTGATTTGTTTTGGCGTTACTGCAATCATTCCTTCTTTTCCAAATCTTTTTATTGATGTTGCTGTAAAAGCGATTGTTTACGTGGGATTATTTGGATCGGCTATTCTCTTTTTCAAAGTCTCAGAAGATTTAAACGGCTTGTTCACGCAAACACTGCAGCGATTAAAATCACGATAAAATGCAAGCGTTTATCTGCCGGAATGTATTTTCTATTTCGTCTGTCCCTTTCTTTGCAAAGCGAAATTTACTTTAACTTCATCGCTTTTATTTATTTACTTACAACGGATGGAACGTTTTCAGGGACTCATTGGCATTGCACTTATTCTTGGTGTTGCATTTTTATTCTCCAATAACAAGAGGCGCATTAATTACCGTCTTGTTCTTAGCGGTATTGGTTTGCAGATTCTTATAGCCTTTCTTGTTTTTAAAGTAACGCCTGTTGCAAACTTTTTTCAGTGGTTAGGACGAGGAATGCAGAAGATAGAATCATTTGCTTTCCAGGGTGCATCTTTTGTTTATGGTGGCGTTGCCGTTGAAACTGCGCCGGGTACATTTGCCAATTATGTAAAAGGCGGTTTTGTGTTTGCGTTCAATGTAACGGCAACAATTATTTTAGTATGTGCACTCGTAGCCGTTTTTTATCACTATGGTATTATGCAAAGAGTGGTGGCAGTTATAGCAAGAGCAATGAATTTTATTATGCGTGTAAGTGGTGCCGAAGCATTGAGCAATGTTGCCAGCGCTTTTGTTGGTCAGGTGGAAGCGCAGGTTATGATACGTCCTTATATCGCAGGTATGACGCAAAGTGAATTGCTTGCAAGTATGAGTGGAAGTCTTGCCTGTATTGCGGGTGGCATTTTGGTGGTATATGCAAATATGGGAGCAGCAGCAGGATTAGATCTTGCGCCTAAACTGATAACGGCAAGTTTAATGGCAGCGCCGGGAGCATTGGTTATTTAAAAAATTGTTTTCCCCGAAACGCAGGAAAGTGAAACGTATGGAAGAGTTAAGCTTGAAGTTAAAAGTCATTATACAAATGTGATTGATGCTATCTCACATGGTGCTGGTGATGGTTTTAAAATTGCAATGAATGTGATTGCAATGCTTATTGGTTTTATTGCTATGATTGCTTTGCTTGATTTTGTTTTGATAAAAATCGGTCACTTGTTTAGTCCGAATCTCGATCTAAGTTTGAATTTTATTTTTGGAAAAATATTTTATCCGTTTGCATGGTCAATGGGCGTTCCTTCTACAGATGTGAATAATGTTGCTACTTTATTAGGACAAAAGCTTACGATCAACGAATTTGTAGCTTTTCAAAATCTCACCAATAAATCCGTTCCTATCCTTACCGAGAAAGGGTTGCTTATTGTAAGCATTGCTATTTGCGGTTTTGCAAATTTCAGCAGTGTTGGTATGCAGATCGGGGGTATCGGCGAATTAGCGCCACAGCGGCGTGCCGATCTTGCAAAGCTTGGAATGAAAGCATTATTATGTGGTACACTTGCATCGTATTTGTCCGCAACAATTGCCGGTATATTGATGTAAGAAGATAGTAGCGCTGTTACTTATAGGTAAAATGAATAAAATTTATAGGTTAATAATCCTGTTACATAGCTGAGGAAAAAACTTTTTCAATCCCGGTAATATTTGTCTATAATCTCAAGTCTGATAAATCCGGATTTGCTGATTTAAATATTTGTGGCATTCTTTTTATGCAAGTTTCATAAAACTCTTAGCTATGAAAAAGATCTATTTTATCACCCTGGTTTTCGGAGGTTTAATAGCTTGCAATAATAACAGGAATATTCCCGATCGTGCTGTTCGGGACAGTGTAAAAAACCCATTAACCGTTCAACCTGAAACTGCAGCTATCCCAAAGGATATGGAGATTAAAAATGATTCCGTAGTAATGCCCGACACTTCGATCAAAAAATAGAGTTAGAACATCTTCCTTTGTTTACTATTACATCAATTTTAATACCTCATGCTGTAAAAGTTGTGCCTTTATATCCAACGCTTACATTTAAAAAACTTCTCGCTGGCTTTCATTCATAATTGTTCTTTATTTTAGCCACATGAGAAAAAATACACTTCGAAGCCTCGCAATGGCTTGCTTGTTTGTTGGCGTCGTTGGCCAAACGATTGCACAAAAAAATGATTCTGTAGTTATTCAAAACATTATTAAAGAGGCGGCAAACAATTCGCAGTTAAAAAAACTTGCGCATGAGTTGCTTGATGGCATCGGTCCACGACTGGTAGGCACGCCGCAAATGAAGCAGGCTGCTGATTGGGCTGTTACGAAATACAAAAATTGGGGCATTGATGCCAAAATAGAAAACTGGGGCGAATGGAAAGGATGGGAGAGAGGTGTTTCGCATATTGATCTTGTTTATCCAAGAGTAAAATCTTTGGAAGGCATGCAACTTGCGTGGAGCCCATCCACAAAAGGCAAGACAATAACAGCAGAAGTAATCATTCTTCCTGATGTAAAAGATTCAATTGCCTTTCAACAATGGTTGCCTAATGCAAAAGGCAAATTCGTTTTAGTTTCTATGAATCAACCTACAGGCCGTTCCGATGATAACTGGCAGGAATTTGCAAAACCAGCTTCTTTTGATAAAATGAAAGCTGAAAGGGAGGCGGAAAGAGATGCCTGGAGGGAAAGAATGAAAAGAACGGGCTACACTACCCGCACCTTACCACGTGCCCTGGATAGCGTTGGAGCTGCAGGTGTAATAAGCAATACCTGGTCTAGCGGTTTTGGCGTGGATAAAATATTTGGTGCTTATACAAAACGTTGCCCAAGTGTAGATATTTCATTGGAAGATTATGGTTTGTTGTATCGTATGGCAGAAGCGGGTGAAAAGCCACGTATAAGTATTTATGCTGATTCAAAAGACCTTGGTGTTGTGCCTACGTTCAATACCATTGCTGAAATAAAAGGAACAGAAAAACCAAATGAATATGTGATTCTTTCTGCGCATTTCGATTCATGGGATGGCGCTACCGGTGCAACAGATAACGGAACCGGAACACTTACAATGATGGAAGCCATCCGTATTCTTAAAAAAGTTTATCCTAATCCAAAAAGAACGATTCTTGTTGGTCATTGGGGCAGTGAAGAACAAGGGCTCAATGGTTCACGTGCATTTGTAGAAGATCATCCTGAAATTGTTCAAAATATACAAGCAGTTTTCAACCAGGATAACGGTACCGGAAGAGTGAAAGATATTTCCGGCCAGGGTTTTTTAAATGCGTATGAATATATACCACGCTGGCTTACCAAAGTGCCTGATTCTATCCGCAATGAGATCAATACTTCTTTTCCCGGCAGACCAGGTAGCGGCGGCTCTGATTTTGCTTCGTTCGTAGCAGCAGGTGCACCTGCTTTTTCGCTGAGTTCTTTGAGCTGGGATTATGGTATTTACACCTGGCATACCAATCGCGATACATACGATAAAATTGTATGGGATGATCTTCAAAGCAATGTGATCTTAACTGCGATCCTTGCTTACATGGCAAGTGAAGACACAGCTACTACTTCCCGAGAAAAAAGCATTCTACCTATTGATTCTAAAACAGGTGAGCCTATGAAATGGCCTGAGCAAAGAAAGGCGAACAGAAAAGGCGGACTGGATTAAGATTTATAACCGGCACATCCTTAATAAAAACCTGTTAGATTTTGTAGATCTGACAGGTTTTTTTTTGCTTATTTTGAAGAGGAAAATATAAGACATTTCTTACTCCTTCACCTTGCTCCATACTTCATATATTTTGTCGCCCTTTGAACTAAGGCCACTGTGATGCCAGTCTTTACCTTCCAGCTTTCCATTAAAACTTAAGGAAGCGCCAACACGACTACTATCTCTCGAAAAAAATTCAATGTTCTCTGTATAAGTGCCATTTTCGAAAGTATAATTTCCGCCACCTGTACCCGAAAACTCTTTTTTACCGGGATCAATAGCTACCCATTGAAAACGATCACCTGTTAGAATTTTCAATGTTTTACGTGTACCGGTACGGTGAATAGGTACAAGCTTTTCATCCTGCATACGTTGTGTAATATGCCATACGCCGGCAAGTGGTTTAGATCCATCATCAACTCTTTGCCAGGTCATTTTCTGTCCGTTAATATTGGTGATTAACTGATCATTATCTATAGAAAAACTATAACTCGCAGATTCGTTAATGCGCTCCGTGTTCTTTGTATCAAACTCGTATTGCACTGTCAACTGGTTATTATCGGTTTTGTAAAAACCACCATTTGTTTGAAAAAATTGCTTGTTGGTTTTATCGTAGCTCGTATGCGTAACATAATCGTCCATGAAAAGAAGCATTTGCACTTGATTTCCATTTTGCAACTGCCAGGCACCCGTAAGTTTATCTGTTTTATAAAAACTTCGAAAACCTGCTGTAGTAGTCATTATAAAAATCAAAAGACATAACGGAAGTAGCGATCGTATTTGCATATCTTTCTGTTTTGGATGAATATAACGAATGCAGGCTTTATAAACAAGTTGCACTGTTTAATTCTGAAGCTTTGAAATTCAAAATGAAAAGTTCACTCAGTTTGCTTCCGTATATTTTTTAAAATTATCGAGTATTGCCTGCCAGCCTCCTCTCTGCATTTCTTCTGAATGTGTTCCTTCGGCTTCAAAGCTTTCAACAACTTTTGTTGCGTTACCAAGATCAGTAAAAACTACTTTCACTTTTCTGCCATCGCCAATAATGTATTCTATCAATTCATTCTCTTTAACATTGGTATATTCTCCGCCAAAATCAAAACCAAAACTTCCATCTTTTGCTTCCATTCTTGAAAGAAACTTTCCGCCGGTACGCAGATCATTTTCTGCACGGGGAGAATGCCAGTCATCAGAAGCTGCATTCCACTTGGTAATGTGTTCCGGTTTTGACCAGTATTCCCATACTTTTTGTACCGGTGCATTAATAATACTTTCCACTGTGATAACTGTTTTTGCCTGTGTTTCCATAACGTTTGTTTTAAAATTTTCAATAACAAACATCTATAAATTAAACGAAACAAATAATGGTGTAATGCGGCAATAAACGGGTTGTTTACGGCAGTTAAATAAGTGATATATGTTGCAGCTTCCGGTTATATTTTTTACTTTACTGCTAAATTTTCTATATGTCTATTAAAGTTATTGGAACAGGTGTAGGCAGAACAGGCACCCATTCCCTTAAGTTAGCACTTGAACAATTAGGTCTTGGTAAATGTTACCACATGTCCGAACTGTTTCAGCATCCGGAAGGACTAATAGCTTTTCAAAAAGCAGAGAAAGGTGAAGAGGTTGATTGGGATAATTTGTTTAAAGATTATCATTCGGCAGTTGATTATCCTGTTGCGCGTTATTATAAACAGTTGTTGAATAAATATCCTGATGCAAAATTCATTCATACAATAAGAGATCCTGAATCATGGTATCAAAGCGCCTCACAAACCATTATTTGGGCATCAAAACCTTCGTTTGGAAGAATAGTACAACTTTTAATAAAACTTCCCTTCTCGCCACAACTACGTAAACAATTTCCGATACTTAAATTCAATGGCCGATTAATTGAACTTGAATTTGGCAAAGACTTTAAAAACAAAGATGCCGTTATTGCACATTTCAACCAGCATAACGAAGAAGTATTGCAAACCATTCCAAAAGAAAAGCTTTTAATATTCAATCCAAAAGATGGATGGGAACCGTTATGCCGTTTTCTTGATTTACCAGTGCCTCAAATGCCTTTCCCGCAAAGTAATAAACGCGATGAATTCATTTACCGCATTAAGCATATCGGTAATAAAGTAGAAATCTAATTTATGAACCCGGCTTTTGTATTTCAATCGTACATCGTTGCGTCGCACACTTGTACTATAGATTTTTATGTCAGCGTGGAATGAGCGGTGAAATTTGAAAAATACCTATCCATAATTAATCTTAATCACACTTTTCAAGCTTGCATAATTTTCCTTTGCCACTTGTTTGGTGCCACTTTCAAACATTAAAATCTCCTTACAATCTTTTAGTGCAGGCCAATGAATCAGCAGCATAAATTAAGAGAGGATTCATCATCTTTTTGCTACATCCCCTTTCTGATCTTTTTCTTTTGTATTGTTATAACACAAAAGGCACATAGTCCTTCCTGGAGATCAAAAAGAGAAAAGCTTGCTAAACACTTCACTTTTGAAAATAATTCATCAACAACTTCTTTAATGAAATTGCAAATAACTGTAATTGTTACATGCATAGCAAAAGAAAACTAATAAAAGCCAAAAGGATAAAATGGGAGAGGAGGTTCAATTTAAATCAAAACAATTTTATCAAAACAATCAAAGGTCAGTTGCATTGAATGTATCACCCTGGCTAAGATCGCCGGTTTCGTAACCTTTCTTAAACCAGCGAACTCTTTGTTCGGAAGTTCCATGTGTAAATGCATCGGGCACTACATAACCTTGCGACTGCTGTTGTAAACGATCATCACCAATAGCATTTGCTGCATTTAATGCTTCTTCAATATCGCCCGGTTCTAAAACATTTTTCATTTTCTCATCATAATGTGCCCAAACACCGGCAAGGAAATCGGCCTGCAATTCTAAACGAACAGAAAGTGCATTCATCTGTGTCTTGCTTAACGAACCACGCTGCGCATCCACTTTATTTGTAATGCCCAGCAAATTCTGTACATGATGCCCAACCTCATGCGCTATCACATAAGCTTCTGCAAAATCACCGGATGCATTAAAACGCTGTTTCATCTCATCAAAAAAAGAAAGATCGATATAGACTTTTTCATCAGCCGGACAATAAAACGGACCTGTTGCTTCGCTTGCAAAACCGCAGCCTGATTGCGTTGCTTGTGTAAACATAACCAGTGTTGGATCTGTATAAGTTTTGTGCATATCACCGAACAATTTCGACCAAACATCTTCTGTATCTGCTAGAACAACTTTTACAAATTGCGATGTTTCATCATTAGCCGGTGCTGTTGTAGCTTGCTGATCGTATGCAGGGCCGGTGTTTAAAACCTGGTTAGGATCGCCGCCTAACAAATAAATAATAATACCAATTACCACTGCGCCAATGCCACCGCCAATAAAACCGCCGCCACCGCCGAAGCCACGACGATCTTCCACATTGGTACTTTGCCTTCTGCCTTGCCAAAGCATAGATTCGAGTGTTTAAAAGATCAGTAAAAAATAACGATTATTTCTTGTTTTCTTTCTTTGTTTCATCATTGTACATACCAATAAATTCTTCATTCTCTTTTGAGCCAGCTATACCTTGTTTATCTCCTTCCGTCAAATCAATTTCAGGAGCTTTGTTTGAATGAATAGAACTATCTTCCTGTCCTTCCCGCACTGGATAATCGTTGTTCGTTATCTTATTATCTTTATCATAATCGTTACCACGTTCAGTATTGTCCTTGTTGTTTGGATCTGTTTGCATAAATAAAGTTTTTGTGCTGTTTTATACGAAGAAAAAACCATACCAGTAAATGAAAAACTAAAAACTAAAGAAGAAAACAGAGATAAGAAATCAGAATACTTTAAACATGTTTAAATC
>JAEZRL010000137.1 GCA_023440945.1 Bacteroidota bacterium | reverse complement strand
GCATGACCCATTGTTATAGCGCCATTGCGAACAGCCAATTGAATATCCGGCGGAAGTTTTAGTAAACGTATATAATTGGTAACAGTGCTTCTCTCCTTTCCCATTCTTTCTGCAACCTGTTCTTGCGTGTAGTTAAGCTCATCCATCATCCGTTTGTAACTCAAACCAATTTCAATCGCATTCAGGTCTTCACGTTGCAGGTTTTCCAGCAACGCAAGTTCCAGTAATTGCTGATCGTTTGTTTGACGAACATAAGCCGGAATATCTTTTATTCCTGCAATTTTTGCAGCACGAAAACGTCTTTCGCCTGCCACGAGTTGATATTTTCCATTGCTTAATTTGGAAACCGTTAAAGGTTGAATAATATCATGCGTTTTGATGGAAGCAGCTAACTCATTCAATGACTGTTCATCAAAATCTTTACGCGGATTCTTCGGGTTAACCTGTATTTGCTCAAGCGGAATTCTTGTAATACTTGTTGCTTGTTCAACAACATTGCTTTTTAAATTTCCTGTTGTTGTCTTAAGATCTGAATCTATGTTTTGCAACAATGACCTGATCCCTTTTCCTAATGCATCTTTATTATTTGTTTTCTGAGTAGCCATTATGTATTTTGGAATTTTGGAATTGATAATTGAGAAATTGCAATTTCAAGTTTCCCAATTCTTCACTTCCTCAATTATTCAATAATTCTTTCTTCTTTTTTTATTTTGGTAAGATCATTTTTTTGAAGCACTTCTTTTGCAAGATTGAGATAATTAACCGAACCTTTGCTCTCTGCATCATACAAAATAACAGGCTTGCCAAAACTTGGCGCTTCGCTCAAACGTGTATTGCGATGAATAATCGTGCTAAAAACAAGTTCATCAAAATGTCTTCTTACTTCACTAACAACCTGGTTGCTTAAGCGCAAACGTCCATCGTACATCGTCATCAAAATGCCTTCGATCTGCAATTCTGTATTTAAACGACTTTGTACAATTTTTATCGTGTTTAGTAATTTACCTAATCCTTCCAATGCAAAAAATTCACATTGAACCGGAACAATCACACTATCCGCAGCAGTAAGTGCATTTACGGTTATCAAACCCAACGAAGGCGAGCAATCAATCACTATAAAATCATATTCGTCTTTTATAGGATCAAGAATTCCTTTCATCACATTTTCACGGTTCGGGTAGTTGATCATCTCAATTTCAGCACCCACCAGATCAATGTGTGAAGGTATAAGATCGAGGTTTGGTATCTCGCTTTTCAACACAACATCTTTTGCCGCAACATCATTCACCATACAATCATATAAACTGTTTGTAACATTATGCAGATCGAAACCCACACCTGTTGTACTGTTAGCCTGCGGGTCAGCGTCAACCAGCAACGTTTTAAATTCAAGCACTGCAAAACTTGCCGCCAGGTTAATAGCAGTAGTTGTTTTTCCAACGCCTCCTTTTTGATTTGCCACACCAATAATTCTGCCCATGAATATTTTAAAAGTTTGAGTTTTTATGTTATCAGCACCATTGCTACTATCGTGCTTCGTTGTGTCACTCCCTTGTACGTCCTTAACTTTATTCAATGAAAATTGCAATCCACAATTACCAGATTACACTTCTATACTCTCTCCTATCTTTGGTAATAATAATTTTTTTCCTCCAGCTTCAAAATCTCTTATTGCTTTATCCGCATCTATTTTAATAACAGGGAAAGTATTATAATGAACCCCAATAACGGTATTGCATTTTACAAAATCCGCCGCATGAAGAGCATCAGCAACATCCATCGTATAATTACCACCTATCGGCATTACAGAAAAATCGAGTTTGCTCCATAATGGAATTAACTGCATATCCATTGTAAGCGCTGTATCGCCGGCATAATAAAAATTCTTCTCATCCGTATTAAAAACAAATCCTAAAGGATTACCAGCATACGTTCCATCTGGCAGGGAAGATGAATGAATGGCATTAACACCTCTTGCTTTGCCAAATTCAAAATCTATAAAGCTTCCATGATTCATGCCATGCACTTTTTCAATTCCTTGTTTTCCTAACCATGTTGCAATTTCTGCAGCCGCAACACAGGTAGCGCCTGTTCGTTTTGCAATAGGTATTAAATCAGCTACATGATCTCCGTGACCATGCGAAACAAAAATATAATCAGCCTGTACGCTATTCACATCTATATTCTTTGCCAGTTGATTTGGCGTGATAAAAGGATCAAACAAAATATTTTTGTCTTTCACTTTCACCGCAAAACACGATTGGCCGTAATAAGTAAATTTCATAACCAAGAATTTTTATGACGAATCGATACAAAAGGTGACAAAAATAATTTTTACAGCTCAATCTGCCGAAACAATATTACTGTTTTGCCGCAGTTGGCTGTTGTAAATTTATTAACACTCATACCTTTGGCTTTTTATTTACATTTAGACGATTTTCTTCAAATATAAGCTGATGAGAAATCCCTCAACGTTATGGATCGTCGCCGGAATAATGATCATCCTTGACCTTTATGTGTTTACAGCAATAAGAACGGTTGCTAATCATGCATCTGAAAGAACAAAAATTTTTATTTATACTATTTACTGGATAATTGCTGTAGCAGCAATTGTAACGCTGCTTTTATTTCCTTCCATACGTGATAATCATACTTCTGCCTTTGTAAGAGATTATCTTTTTATCATTTTGGTTGGTTTGTTTGTAACGCAACTCCTCATTACGGTTTTTCTTTTGATTGATGATATACGACGCGGATTAACCTTTCTGATAACGAAGATTGTTGCATTAACAGCAAAAGACGAAGCCAAAGTGCAACAACCCATTACACGCTCTGTTTTTCTAAGTTGGTTAGGCATTGCTATTGGCGGAAGTTTTTTTTCTACGCTTATGTATGGCTTCACTAATAAATACAATTACAAAATAAGAAGAGTAAAACTTTCATTTAAGAACCTGCCTTCATCTTTTAAAGGATTTAAAATTGTGCAGATAAGCGACATTCACAGCGGAAGCTTCAAAGATAAAAAAGCAGTTGAGCGTGGTGTGAATATGATCATGCAGGAAAGTGCAGACCTTGTATTATTCACCGGTGATCTTGTAAATAATACAGCGGATGAAATGAATGATTACAAGGATGTTTTCGATAAAATAAAAGCTCCGCATGGTGTTTTCAGTACGCTGGGCAATCACGATTATGGTGATTATAAGTGGGGTGCTCATCCAACAGGGCAAGCAGCAATAGAAAAGGCAGAGAATTTAAAGCAGTTATTAAATGTTCATAAACAAATGGGTTGGCGTTTATTAATGAATGAACATGTTGCGATTGATAAAAATGGTGAAGCATTTGCTTTGATCGGTATCGAAAACTGGGGAGCAAAAGCCGGCTTTCCAAAATACGGGAGGATGGATCTTGCTTATCCGGGTGCAGAAAAATATCCTTTCAAGATATTAATGAGCCATGATCCCAGTCATTGGGATGCAGAAGTAAGAGTGAAATATCCTGATATTGATCTTACACTTGCAGGTCATACACATGGAATGCAATTCGGAGTAGAAACGCCGTTTTTCAGATGGAGTCCTGTGCAATGGATATATAAAGAATGGGCTGGCTTATATAAAAAAGAGAACCAGCACTTATACGTAAATCGTGGTTATGGTTTTATTGGTTATCCCGGCAGAGTAGGCATTTTACCTGAGATAACGGTTATTGAATTTGTATAAAACCACTTATTAAATAAGTTTATGGAAAACCGAGAATACCTGGCGATTTTCCGATCTTAGTTTTAGTTTGGATTTCAAATTTCAGATTTCACTAAAAACCTGATCTTCTTGAAAAAACTCTTTTCTTCTTATTGGCTCCGATCTGCATTTTATTCCATATTACAAAGATTTTCTGTTACAATATTTGGATTGATAAATTACATGATACTGGCAAGATGGTTATCGAAAGCACAATTAGGTGTTTGGGCCTTGTTTCTTACCGTTATTACCATTTTCGAAGCAACAAAAAGTAGCTTACTTAAAAATGCGCATATAAAATTTGTAAGTAGTAGCAAGGATGAAAAAGAACGATCAGTTATTGCTTCTTCTTCTTTTATCATCAATGCCTTGATAACCATCCTTTTTATTTTGCTGTTGATCTCTTTTGGTGATTGGTTAAGCGAATTATTGAATTCCGGCAACGATCTTTCTCTCTTATTAAAATTGTTCGTTCCGGGTTTGATTGGAATGATATTTTTTTCGCATCTCGAAGCTATACAACAATCCCATCTTGATTTTAAAGGTGTTTCCGCCGGTTATATTGTAAGACAGATAAGTTTTTTTGTATTGATTTTGTTTGAAGTACTCTATCATTCATCTTTCAGTTTAATAAATCTTGCTATTTACCAAAGTATTTCCATTATTCTTGGCGCCATCGTTTTATATTTTTCAAGCCGAAAATATGTAGCACATATTTTTACTCCAACAAAGTTGTGGATGAAAAAAATTGTTGGTTATGGTGGTTATATTTTTGGCTCAGGCGTTGCATCTAATATTTATGCAAATGTTGATCAATTAATGATCGCTTCCTTTATTTCAAGCACTTCGGTTTCGTATTATAATGTTGCCACACGCATTAATAATTTGATAGATATTCCTTCTTATGCAGCAGCGGAAATTCTGTTTCCAAAAAGTGCACAGGCTGCGGCGGAAGAAGAAAACAGTAGAATAAAATATTTGTATGAGCGAATGGTAGGAATATTATTATCGTTCATTATTCCAATATTATTATTCATTCTTGTATTTCCAAAGTTGGTTATTGAATTAGTAGCGGGTTCGCAATATACCCTGGCCGCACCGATACTACAATTGTATATCTTAACAGGTTTAATTCGTCCGATGCAAAACCAGGCTGCTAACTTATTAAACTCAATTGGCAAACCCGCTTTGTGTTTTTACTTAAATACATTTGGTTTACTACTGAATTTAGTGCTTAACTATATATTTCTTCACTCCATTGGTTTTCCCGGGGCAGCGGTCGGAACCTTTTGCAGTATTTGTATTGTGTCTTTTTTATGGTATTTTGTTATAAAGAAACAGATCAGCATAAGCCTTCCTAATATCTTCAAATACACTTCTGATGTGTATAAAAATATGTATAGTTATACAGTTGGTTTTTTGAGGAAAAGAAAGGTGAATTGACACTATAGATAAATTTTCTTTTCAGTCTTTTACAAAAATCTGATAGGGTTTAATTCGTTTATTTGCCCTCAGGCCGTTATTGTCAGAAATTTGAGGCGAAAGAAAAGCAAGCAAAGAGACATAAACCGGCTATTGTTTCAAAAGAAGCAAAGTAATACTGCTGCTTATTAAGGTTCTTTTATTCTATTTTTAATTAATATGATTAATCTATTTTCAAGAAAATTCTTTTCCTTTATGGATAGATTAAGTATCCTTCAGCTACTGGTTATTTTCCTGGAATAGGTTTATTAGATGGTACGGCTTTCCTAAAATTTCTGCTCCAAGTTCCTTTCTAAAACTATTGATATTTCTCAAAAAATCAATCTTTTTCAAGATTAATCCAGAGAAAAGAACATCTGCTATTTCCCCAAAAAGAGTACAATGAGAACCGTTTTGTGTTTATCTGTTTTACTGTTTTTTTATATACCTGATTCATTTGCCCAAACTAATTGTAATCTTGTCATTACTAAGATTACCAAAACAGATCCAACAAGTTGTGCAGATAATGGTACAATAACCATTACAAAAACAGGTGGTGTAAGTCCCTTTCAATACATACTTACAAAAAATGATGGCAGTACAGTCACTCAACCCAGTAATATTTTTGCAGGATTAACAGGTGGCAATTATAGCATCAGGGTTGCGGATAGCAAGGGATGTGTAAAAGATTCTTCGGGTATAACACTTGTAAAACCTGATTCTTTCAAAATTACAGACATCAATGTACTCAATCCTGTATGTGGTGATGATTCTTCAGGAGCTATCTCTATTGATAAATCGGGTGGTGTTTCTTCCTATAAATATACCTTAACCTTACCGAATGGAAGCACCGTCCTTCAGCCTATTGGTAATTTCCGGCGCTTGGTACCAGGAGTTTATAAAGTGCTTATTTCTGATGCAAAAGGCTGCACTACTGATTCTTCAGGTATTATTGTTGAGCCTGGACCATGTCCAAGAATTTCTATATTCAACTCTTCCCCTATATCCAATAGCGTCAATCCTTCAGGTGTGGCAAATCTTTCTGTTACTTTAAATGATTCAAGTAATAACGATAATCTGCGCATCAGGTTTTATGGCAGAAAAAGGAATACGAGCACAAGAAAGTTTACCCTAATCTATTTACCTGATACACAATTTTATACAGGTAATGCAAATGGCGGAAGTAATGAAATGTTTAAAAGCCAGACAAACTGGATCGTTAGTAACAGAACTACAAGGAATATTGTTTATGTAGGCCAGTTAGGAGACCTGGTAAATAACGGCGATGATAAAGAAGTTCAGTGGCAAAGAGCAGACACTTCAATGAAAACGATTGAAGATAACGGGTTAACAGGGTTACCAGAGGGCATCCCTTATGGAATTTGTGTAGGTAACCATGATATGTCGCCACAAGCTGATGCGGCACATGGCACTACAACTTTTTACAATAAATATTTTGGCATTTCGCGTTTTTCTGGTCGTTCTTATTATGGAGGTTCCTATGGAAACAATAACAATAATCATTACGAGTTGTTCACTGCTGGAGGTATTGATTTCCTCGTTATTTCATTGCAATGGGGAGCTTCCACTGCTGCTTTGGACTGGGCAGAAAATCTTATAAAAAATAATGCCAACAGGAAAGTAATTGTAGAAACGCATTTTGTATTGAATATGCGGAAAGAATTCAGTAACCTGGGACAAATCATTTATGACAGGTTCAAGATATACCCAAATTTTATCCTGTTAATTGGTGCTCACATTGGTGCCGGCGATGGAGAGCAAAGAAGAAGTGATACTTTAAATGGAAATGTTGTTCATAGCATACTGCAGGATTACCAATCAAGATTGAATGGAGGAAACGGACTTTTGCGGATATATGAATTTGATCCGGATAATAACAATGTGTCTGTTCATACTTATTCACCTTATGCTAATATATGGGAAACAGATTATAACAGCGATTTTCGTTTAAATGTCAATCTTGATGCAACTTGTAATCCATTTGAATTGATTGGAGAAAAGTCGGATGTTTCATTCCCTGATTATAATAATGCAGATGTTAACTGGCCGTCTTTGCAGAAGAATTCCGAGTATGAATGGTATGTTGAAGTTTTTGATGGACTTAATACTTTTATCAGTCCGACATGGTCATTCAAAACAGATACAACCACCAATCCACCAGTTATCAGTGCAAGTGGTCCTTCTACTTTTTGTGAAGGTGGAAGTGATACACTTATTTCAAACAGCAGTAGTGGAAATCAATGGCTGAAAGATGGTGAATTGATTGAAGGAGCAACTGATCAAACTTTTATAGCAAAAACTTCGGGTAGTTATTCTGTAAAAGTAATTTTTAAGAATGGCCTTTCTTCTGTTTCCGATACGGTTAATGTGAGTGTTAAAACCAAACCGGCTTCGCCTACCATATTGATTGAAGACGATTGCGGTAAGTCAGTGTTAACAGCAAATAACAATGAGGGATCCTTGTTATGGAGTACTAATGAAACAACTACATCTATCACTGTAAATAATGGTGGGCAATATACTGTTATCCAAACTGTTGATGGGTGCAGCAGTGATGCGAGTTCTGCTAAGGCATCGCCAAAAACAGCACCTTCAACACCAAGTGTAACAGTATCGGATAATTGCAACGGTTCTTCAACCTTGTCCACAGACGCCACCGGTGATCTGTTGTGGAGTACTGCTCAAACAACTCGATCTATCACCGTAAATACCGCAGGACAATACACTGTTACTCAAACCATAAATGGATGTACCAGTGATGCAGGTTCTGCTACAGCATCGCCGAAAACAGCGCCTGCAACACCAACGATAACTGTAATAAATAATTGTAATGGGTCTTCAACTTTGTCCACAAATGCAACAGGCAACTTGTTATGGAGTACCAATGAAACAACTTCATCCATTACAGTGAATACTTCAGGTAAATACACAGTTACCCAAATGATAAATGGATGTACTAGTGCTGCCGGTTCTGCTACAGCATCCCCAAAAACAGCACCTGCGATACCTTCCGGTACTGATGGCTCAAGATGTGGAGCCGGTACTATGACTTTATTTGCAACACTAGGATCAGGAGAAACCATAGACTGGTATGCTACTACGACCGAAGGCATTGCCTTAAAGAAACGTTCCACTACTTATACCACTCCGCGAATTACTGCAACAACAATGTATTATGCTGAAGCAAGAAACACAAAGACCGGATGCTTATCAACATCAAGAGCAGCTATAACAGCCGTAGTTAATCCGAAGCCTTTAGCACCTAAAGGCATGGCAGGAGCAGTATGCGGTTCGGGCACAGTTATAATATCCGCACTGCCGGGAGAAAATGAAACGATAGACTGGTACGCAACATCTTCTGGTGGAGATCCTTTAGCAACAGGTGCAACCTCTTTTGCAACACCCGTACTAACAACAACTACCACTTACTATGCTGCGGCAAGAAATCTTACAACAGGATGCGTATCGGGATATAGAACCGCGGTAAAGGCCAAAGTGAATACACTTCCAAACACTCCTGCAGCTGTAGATGGTTCTAGATGTGGAACCGGCACCGTAACAATATCTGCAGTACCGGCAACCAGCGAAACCATAGACTGGTACGATGCATCATCAGCAGGAACATTACTGAAGAAGTCTTCCAAGAATTATATTACACCGAAACTCACTGCAACAAAAACTTATTATGCCGAAGCAAGAAATACTACTACACATTGCTTATCAGCCACCAGAACGGCAGTTAGTGCAGTAATATCAGCTTGCACTGCTTCTGCATCTACCTTGGCACCCTTTACAAAAAAGGTAAAATCAGCATTGCAGGTGAAACTGTGGCCAAATCCTGCTATCAAAGAATTTACTTTAAGTATAAGCAGCAGCAGTAATGATAATATACAAATACAGGTCTCAGATATTTTTGGAAGAACGGTTTTTAACACAGAAGGTGCCTCTAATCAGGAATATTATTTTGGTGAAAAATGGGCTGGAGGTACTTATATCATAAAAGTTGTTCAGGGAAGAGAGATCAAAACAGTAAAAGCGGTAAAGGGAGAATGATTTAAAAGCAGGTAGCAATAAGCGTTGCACTAGAGCTATAAACCATATTTTAAGAACTTTTATAAGCCTCGATTAATTCAATTGCTTCCATTGCTTGTTTTACATCGTGTACACGTAAAATATTTGCACCATTTAATAAAGCGATCGTGTTTAAAACCGTTGTTCCGTTTACTGCTTCTTCAACAGGAATATGTAAAGTTTTATAGATTGTTGCTTTTCTAGAGATGCCGGCTAGTAAAGGTTTATCCAGCATTCTAAAAACATCAAGATTTTTAAGCAGTTCAAAATTATGCGAAACGGTTTTTGCGAAACCAAAACCGGGATCAATAATCACATCGCTAATTCCTGCCTTTCTGCAAGCTTCTGTCCGGTTGATAAAATAATCAAGTACTTCTCTTGTTACATTTTCATATTGTGCCAGTTGTTGCATAGTTGCAGGCGTTCCTTTCATGTGCATACAAACAAAAGGAACTTTCAATACGCCAACAGTTTGAAGCATATTATCATCCAATAAGCCACCACTTATGTCATTTACTATACTTGCGCCTGCATAAACAGCTTGTTGAGCAACCGAAGCATAAAAAGTATCAATGGAAATAAATGCAGAAGGAAAAGTTTCTATAATTGTTTCTATCACCGGCAACACTCTGTCGGCTTCTTCGGTTTCTGTTATTTGTTCGCTGTGGGGACGTGTGCTTTGTCCACCTATATCTAAAATTGTTGCACCTTCTGTCAACATTTTTTCTACTGTTTGCAAAGCTTCATCTACCGAAAATTTGCGGCTGCCAGGATAAAACGAATCAGGTGTTACGTTCATGATTCCCATGACCATGGGTTTATCTATCGTTAATAATCTTCCTTTACAGTTGAGTGTAAACATTGAAGTGTTTTCCTTTATTTTTGGCGAAAGGTAAAGATAGAAGTTAGCAGTGAGAATAGAAGTGCAGCGAAACATTGTTCAATAGACAACAGGAAGATGAAGTGAGTGACACAACGAAGATGATAGTAGTAATGCAGTTGATAACATAAAGAAAAGAAATAAAAGCTGAAACTAAGTAAGCCGAAGATCTGAATGACTAATTGACTTAATGACCTTAATGAACACAAATAATCAATACGACATAGCGGTAAAAAGCTGCAAGGATATCTTTTTAAAGAAGACGAAAGATTATGGTACATCGTGGCGTGTGCTGCGAACTATTTCTGTAGTTGACCAAATTTTTATTAAGGCGCTGCGGATAAGAACGATACAGGAAGTAAAGCAACAAAAAGTGGGTGATGATATACCTTCTGAATTTATTGGTATTTTAAATTATGCAGTGATTGGTTTGATACAATTACAACTGCAGAAACCTGCTGTGGAAGACTTGCCTGCAGATGCAGTTGAAAAATTATATGATGAACAAATTGCATTTGCAAAAAAAACAATGCTCGATAAAAATCATGACTATGGCGAAGCATGGCGTGATATGAGCCAGGAAAGTTTTGTTGACCTGATATTGGTGAAACTGATGCGCATTAAGCAAATTTTATTGAATGATGGCGCAACATTGATAAGCGAGGGCATTGATGCAAATTATGTTGATATTATTAACTACGCCGTCTTTGCGTTAATATTAATTGAAGAAGGTAAACATTGATAAAATGACGAAAACTTTATTAACCATTATACGCTGGGTTGTTGGATTGTTGTTTATTTTTTCGGGTTTGATAAAAGCGAATGATCCGTTGGGATTAAGTTATAAGATGCAGGAGTTTTTTGAAGCGTGGGGAATGCAATCGTTCAATGATTTCACATTAACACTTTCGTTGATAATGAACGTTTTTGAAGTGCTTGCAGGTGTTGCAATTATTGTTGGATGGCGTATAAAATTGTTTACCTGGCTGTTGTTGTTGCTTATTATCTTTTTTACTTTTTTAACGGGTTATGCTGTCTTCTCCGGCAAAATAAAAACATGTGGTTGCTTTGGCGACTGCTTGCCACTAACACCCATTCAATCATTTTTGAAGGATGTAGTGCTGTTGTTATTAATACTTGTTTTGTTTGTAAACAGGAACAAAATAAGATATTCTTTAAAAGGTTTTGCAGCGCCTCTTATTTTAATTATTACAATTGTTGTTATTAGCGGATTTCAGAGTTATGTTCTTGCGAATTTGCCCGTAATTGATTGTCTTCCTTACAAAAAAGGAAATAATTTAATTGAGCAAATGAAAGTGCCTGAGGGAGCAGTTCCTGATAGTTTTGCCATCACTTTCAAATACAAAAAGAATGGTAAGATATTAGAGTTTGATGCCGATCATTTCCCCGAAGATTTTGACGATAGTTATGAATACATTGATCGTTTTGATAAACTCGTACGGAAAGGAAATGCAACACCTGCTATTTCAGATTTCAATCTTGAAACATTAAGTGGTAATGATACTACACAAGCATTGTTAGAAACACCTGAATATGTTCTGGTGTTTACGCAAAACTTCATCAATTGGCAGAAACAAGAGGATGAATTCAACAAGCTGAAATCTGTATGCGAGCAGAAAAATGTACCTGTATTTATTGTCACCTCCTCCCCTGATGCTGCAAAAAATATTGCCGATGATGCGCATATTCTTCGTTGCGATAACACGGTTATACGTACTGCTGCAAGGGCAAATCCAACATATATGCTGATGCAAGAAGCAAACATTATTGCAAAAGAAAGTTATAAGAATGTAGATAAGCTCATCAATAAGTTGAAATAAAGAAAATGGTAAAGCAGTTATTATTCATGTCACCTGCACTTTGTTTCCATTAGTTTTGCTGCAAATTTCTTGGTTTGTTGAACAGTCAGTCATATAAGTCTTCTTATTTCTGGTTATTGCTTGGGTTACTTGCGCTCTTACTGTTTATTAGATTAGGCGCAACACCAATCTATATTTTAGATGAAGCAAAGAATGCACAATGTGCAAGAGAAATGCTTCAAAAAGGTGACTGGATCGTTCCTACTTTTAATAATGAACTGCGAACCGATAAGCCTCCGCTTCATTATTTTTTTATGATGCTCGCTTATAAAGTTTTTGGCATTAATGAATTTGCTGCAAGATTTTTTTCCGTGGTGATGGGTCTGCTTACGGTTTTTTTAACTTATCTTTTTACAAAAAATATATAAATAATTTCGCTGCATTTTGCAGTGCATTGATACTTGCTGTAAGCACTCATTTTCTTTTTGAATTCAGGCTTTCTGTTCCTGATCCTTATCTCATTATTTTTATAACACTTGGATTGTTTAGTGCTTTTGCCTGGTTGCAGGAAAGCAAATCATTGTATCTGTTCATTGCAGCGTCTTCACTTGCATTGGCAACACTTGCAAAAGGTCCGGTTGCACTGGCTTTGCCTGGCTTATGTGTGTTAATATGGATATTTATAAAAAAGAAATGGCAGGTTTTGTTTACGTGGAAATTATTACCGGCTTTCCTGTTATTATGCCTGATTATTTTACCCTGGTATATTGCAGTGCATCTACAAACAAACGGCGAATGGACGAGAGGTTTTTTCATAGAAAATAATCTCGACAGATTCTCTGATCCACAAGAAGGCCATGGTGGTTTTTTCCTGCTTACACTTTTATTTGTACTGATAGGTTTATTGCCTTTTAGCAGCTTTTGGGGTGAAGTCATCAAAAAAAGAACAACTGTTTTTAATAAAGACCTGGTTCAGTTCTCCGCTATCATTGTGCTCGTTTTTATTATTTTTTTTAGCATTGCCAGCACAAAACTGCCCAACTACCCGATGCCTTGTTATCCTTTTGCAGCCATCATATTAGGCAATTATATTTCAGCTTTGATGGATGGCAGAATCGGGGCAAAAAAATACCCGGTTTATATTCTTATCGCGATAACATTTCTTATTCCTGTTGCCGGTTATTTTGCTATACAACAGGAAGTGGAGGCAAAACAAATAAGCTGGATAACTTTACTTCTTCTTTTTACCCCTGTTGGTTTATTGCTTGTTTTACGTTCTGCAAGATGGAGTAAAAGAATTATTTCTTTATGCATTGTTTACTCACTTTTTAATGCAGTCGGGCTGTGGTTTGTATATCCAAAATTATACAGCCAAAACCCTGTTGCAAAAACTTTGGATATTGTGAAACCGCATTCCTATTTATATTCTTACATTGCTTATAATCCCGGTTATAATTTTTATCTGAACATTAATATTCCGAAATATTATAGTCTTGATTCTATAAAAGCGAAACTGCAGCAACATCCTGACGCATTAGTCATCAGCAGAAAAGAGTTTGTTGATTCTTTGCAAACATTAAACCTGCGGGTGATTGCTTCACATCATGATCTTTTTGAGTTACCCACAACCGTAATTTTAAAATATAATGCAAAACCTTAATTATAAAAGTTTCAGGGCGGGACTTGCTATTTCTTTTTTTACGGCTATCATTCTTTTGATGCTTTCTTACTGGCTGGGAAAGAATGAAATGTTTCTGCTAATTAATGGTGATCTTGGAATTGTTGCAGATTATTTTTTTGGTATCTGGACAAACGCAGGCGATGGAGTAATGTGGCTGGTAGTGTTAATCATCATTTTAAGAATGAAAAGAAAAGATGTGCTACCATTAATTATAAGCGGTTTTGTTGTATCCACTGTTATTACACAGGTTTTTAAATATTTTATTATACCAGATGAACTTCGTCCTTATAAAGCTATTGCAGATCGTGCATTAATCCACACTGTTTCTTTTGTGGAACCTTATACCACATCCAGTTTTCCTTCCGGGCATACAGGTACTGCTTTCAGTTTTTATTTATTATTCTGTCTGATATTCCATAAAAAATGGTGGATATGGGCAGGATTTACAGGCGCATTATTGGTGGGTTATTCAAGAGTATATCTTGCACAGCATTTTCCTTTAGATGTTGCAGGTGGAATAATTGTAGCAATTGTTACAGCCTCGATATCTGTGCAGGTGCAAAAGATTTGGATGAAAAGGAAGATCGTCAATCGTCAACCTTCAACCGACGACCGTTAACCAACATCGTCAGCTGTGTTTCGGATTTCTTATTTCGCACTTTAAATTTCCTTAACCAGTTCTTTAAACAAATTTGTGAGTTTAGGCTCAGCTTCTTTTGCTGCAGCAAGAACTTCTTCGTGTGTTATCGGGTTTTCTTCTTCTCTTATACCAAGATCGGTTATAACGCTTACGGCAAATACACGCATGCCCGCATGTTTTGCAACTATCGTTTCCTGAACAGTACTCATTCCAACTGCATCACCACCCAATGCTTTGATAAGTTTATATTCTGCACGTGTTTCAAAGGTTGGACCGGTAACACCCGTGTACACACCTTCTTTTAAATGATAACCCAAACGTTTGCCAATTTCTTTTGCTTTTGCAATAAGTATTTTATCGTAAGGCTCACTCATATCAGGAAAACGTGTTCCTAATTGTTCCTCATTTTTACCAAGGAGAGGATTGATGGTAAAGAAGCTGATATGATCTGTTATTATCATCAGGTCGCCGACTATAAAACCAGGATTAACACCACCTGCTGCATTGGATAAAAGCAAAGTATTCACACCTAATAAACGCATTACACGAACCGGGTAAGCAACCTGCTGTGGTGTATAACCTTCATAAAAATGAAAACGGCCCGCCATAACTATTACTTTCTTACCACCTATTTCTCCAAATATCAGTTTGCCGGTATGACCTTCTACCGTGCTTACAGGAAAATGCGGGATAGCGTTATAAGAAATTTCTTTTTCGTTATGTATTTCCTGTGCAAGATTACCTAAACCGC
This sequence comes from Bacteroidota bacterium, assembly GCA_023440945.1. Classification (GTDB taxonomy): domain Bacteria; phylum Bacteroidota; class Bacteroidia; order Chitinophagales; family Chitinophagaceae; genus JAEZRL01. The sequence continues at coordinate 7,739 of JAEZRL010000137.1, read as the reverse complement.
TTCCTAAAATAATTCCGGCAGATGCTTCTGGCGTATATATGTTTTTAATATAGCCTATTGTTTCATCAAGTTGTTGCATTAATTCTGATGCCATATTCTTTGTTTTTATTCTATTGCCAAATGGCGTGTTGCAGTACAAGTGTGTGATACCGAAATAAATTCGGCACAGGCACATCTAAAGCTTAATAGTAGTGCTGCAGTTGTTTCAAAAAAAATAAAAGAGCAAATATAATGACACAAAATGTCTTGGCGATTATACTTTAAAAAACAAAAAATTTACTTATTGTATTTGCGCTAATTTTAATCGGTAGTATGACTTGTGCCAAAACTTTTATGAGGAGATTTTTTATTCTTCTGCTTTTATGCGTTTTTTCATTTTGCTGTGAAGCACAATTGTGCGAAGGCAGTCTGGGTGACCCCGTGGTAAATATCACTTTTGGGACAGATGCATCTCCTTCTGCATCTTTTCTTTCCACTAATTATTCTGTACGTTATTATGATTGCCCCGATGATGGTTATTATACGATTGAGAGTGCTACTGCTAATTGTCACGGAGACTCCTGGCATCATTTGGCAGAAGATCACACCCCTGGCGATACTAAAGGAAGAATGATGGTAGTAAATGCATCGTATGATCCTGGCGATTTTTATGTGGATACAGTAAGAAATTTATGTCCTGCAACAACCTATGAATTTGCTGCCTGGGTAATAAATTTAACAAGGCTCAGCGCTTGTTTTGGCAATAGCATACAACCTAATCTTACTTTTTCCATTGAAAAAACAGATGGAACGATCTTAAAAAGTTTCAACAGCGGAAATATTCCCGGAACAACAACACCTGTATGGAAGCAATATGGTTTTTATTTTATTACACCTGCAGAAGTTTCTACTGTTGTTATTCGCCTCACAAATAATGCAGAAGGCGGATGCGGAAATGATTTAGCGTTAGATGACATTACGTTTCGTCCTTGTGGTGCACAGGTTAATGCTTCTATTAATGGTTTAAATAGTGATACGGTAAATCTTTGTGAAGGCGATGCAAAACAGTTTGTGCTGACAGGTGATGTTTCGAGCGGATATACCAATCCTGCCAAACAATGGCAAATGAGTAAAGACAGTGGTAAAACATGGACAGATATGACAGGCGAGAACAATTCAAGCTTAACCATAAAAATAACGGCTGCAACACCTGTTCAGCAATACTTATACAGACTTAGTGTAGCAGAACAAAACAACATTGTATCCTCCTCATGCCGTGTTGTTTCCAATGTTCTTTCTATTGCTGTAAATCCAAAACCAGAACCTGTTATAAAAGTTAATGAACCAGTTTGTGAAGGAAGCGATCTTATACTTACACCTTCCGAAGGTGCGCAATATGCATGGAGAGGCCCTGATAATTTTACTTCTGCAGAAGCATCACCTGTTATAAAAAATATTACACAGAAAAATGAAGGCACATATTCTGTAACGATTACTACTGCTGTGGGTTGTGTAAATAACGCATCTAAATATATTGTTGTCAATCCTGCACCAAAAGCTACTGCTTCATCTGCCGTAAATATTTGTGAAGGAGCAAGTACACATTTACAATCGAATGGAGGAGTTTCTTATACGTGGTCACCTGCAACCGGATTATCCAATCCTTCTATTGCAAATCCAATTGCTTCACCAACTGATTCTACTATTTACACTGTAAAAGTTGCGAATGATATTGGTTGCACAGACACAGCTTCTGTTGCTGTAAACGTTTTAAGGAAACCTGTTGCAGATGCAGGTCCGGATAAAACGATGATCAGTGGTAACAGTGTACAATTAGAAGGCTCTGCCGGTGGTTCCGGTGTTGCTTTTTTCTGGACGCCGAACAATTTTATTGATAATTATCGATCCTTAACACCTTTTGTAAATCCGCCAACAGATACAACTTATACTTTACATGTTCAATCAAATAATGGTTGCGGAACTGCAGAAGACAAAGTGTTTGTTCGTGTTTATCAAAAAGTAATCGTTCCAAATGCATTTTCACCTAATGGCGATGGTATTAATGATGTGTGGAAAATTGAAGCCATTGAAACATATCCCAATTCTGATATTGTTGTGTTCAATCGTTATGGACAGGCTGTTACAAAACAAAAAGGTTCTGCGAAACCGTGGGATGGCACTTACCAAGGGAAACCACTACCTGTTGGCACTTATTATTATGTTATTGACTTGAAAGAAGGCCAGGGAAAATTAAGCGGTTGGGTAATGATACTTCGATAAGAAAGTGCTATTGCTTGACAGACAAGATTATTTGAACCTAGTCGAAATAAAATTTTTTGTTTATCCTTGATATGCAAGTGATTTATTTCCTCGCATTCATACGCTTCTCAATAAAAGGGTTATATCACTTTTAAAAAGTGTTAGCAAGTTTGAAATTATCAGCTAAGAATCATTTATCTTTATGTCTCTCATTTGTTTGTGTGTGACAGGTACCTGGTACAATCTTTCTATTGGCATTATTTTAGGTAAAAGAATTATAACGATGGTCTTTCATCCTTTAAAACATATATACTATGAGAAGAAATCTTTTTATCACTGCCTTTTGCTTAGGAATATTTGCAGCATGTAATTCAAATCCCAACAACAACGAAGGCAATGCTACATCTGCTGATACTGAAACTGCAGCAACTCCTTCTGAAGAGCAGGCTAATAATCCAAAGGGAATTGGTAAGTACACCAGCGTTGAGTTAACACATCCACTTGATCAAAAAATGATCGCACAAGGTAAAGCAGTGTATGATCTTAAATGCGCTTCCTGTCATAAACTTAGCGATGAGAAGCTTGTTGGACCGGGATGGAAAGGCGTTACAGACAGAAGACAACCAGAATGGATCATGAACTTTGTAACAAATACGGAAGAAATGCTGCAAAAAGATACAGCGGCACAAAATATGATGGAAATATGTTTGGTACAGATGCCTAATCAAAATCTATCTGATGCTGATGCACGTTCTGTGCTTGAATTTATGCGCAATAACGATGGTAAAAAATAATCCGTAGTTGAGATCTTCAGTACTTCTTAAAGCCATACTCGTTATGGCTTTTCTTTTGCCAGAGAACGACATCGAACCTGGCAATAACAATCACCAAAGCACCGAGGAATAATAATAAACTTGCTACCCATAAATACCAGTTGAAAAGAAAGCTGTTCGTTCTAAAAAGAACACTCAATCCCTGAAGCATCAACACTAGTTCATTCATGATAACGGCAAATGCAAAAACATAAAACGGATACACAACTACCTTATCACGTTTTGTGAAATAGCCTGTTTCTATCAACCAGGCAAGGATATAAAAAGTGACGAATCCTAAAAAAACAAGATGTAAAAATCCAATAATAACCGGCCTGTCGCCATACACTGCATCCCCAAGTGAAGGAAACATTGTTCCTATCTGCAATATCATCTTCAATATAAAAGAAAAACAACACAACCACCATAAACTGCGGGCAAGCGGATGCGGAAACAGTTTACTAAAAGGCAAAACATTTGTTGATCGAAGAAAAAAAATAAGCGTTGAGATTATGAGCAAACAACCAATTGCTGAAAAAATATAAAACAACACATTATTATGCCATAACAAAGCAAGAAATAAAGACGGTACAACATATAAAGTTATAGATAGTGAGAATGGCCAGGCTTTGTTTATATTGATTCCTTTTTTGAAAATATAATTGAAAAATAATGTGAACACAGAAAGTGAAAAGAAACCATTGTACTGAAAATGCAAAAAAGTATAAACAGAATCACGGTAAAGAATTGAATTCTGCGAATGAGATAAAAGAATATATACCAAACCCAACGGACCTAAAGAAGATATTATAAGACTTGCAATAGCAGCAACACCAAGCAATTTTACATTCTTGTCTGTATCAATACGCAACAGATCTTTTATGAAAACAAAAGCAAACCAGAAATAAATAAAAATATAGAGTGAAGAAAAAAAAGTGGATATAACAGTATAGCCCATAAAAGGAAAGGTAAAAGCCATGCCCAACGAACTGAATTCAAAGCCTATCAAAATCCACTTATAAACTTTTTTTTGATGTAGCTGTTCGGGTAGCAGATCAAATATCAGCAATGTTATTAAGATCATTCCAACCCATCCGCTAAAAGCAAAATGCGAATGCGCACTTAATACATTACGATAATTTAGAAATGGTAGCGGAAACAATATTTTACTACGTAACGTAGCACCCAGCAATGCAACAATGCATAAGTTAATAAGGCATAAATTTATCCATAAGCTCTTTTTATGAAACATAATTCTGCTTTATTCAACTTCAACTAATCAGCAGCAAAAACGCCGTGGGCACCTAATTCTGCATTTGCCCAGGAATGATCTACAAAAGTATATTTACCCTTTTCCGGCAGCACAAATTCAGCAACAGCACCTTGCGCAGGACCAAGTAAAATGGCTTGCATACCAACAAACTGGTTAGCAGGATTGCCATCTAACCATACTTTGTCTAAGATAGTTCCGATAACATGAAAACTGCTGATATTATTTGGCCCTGCATTTAAAAGATACAACCGTATGCGTTCGCCTGCTTTTACATGAATAGGACGGATAACATATTGGTTTATCTTACCATTGAAGGCTACGTAGGTAGGTGTTCGCTTCATGGCAAGGGATGTATCCGGTTCAAGTACGCCGCCATTCCATTTTGTATAATATTCATTTTGAACTATTGCAACTTCCTTATCCACTTTACCGGGAAAACCACCTTCAGGTTCTACTATCACCATACCAACCATGCCTGCAATCATGTGCAGCATTACCATTGGCGTACCGCAATGGTACATAAAAACACCGGGATAATTTGCCGTCCAGTAAAAACTTATCGTTTCACCGGGGTTTATACTTCTGTATTTATCCGCGGGGTTAACCATGCCGGCATGGAAGTCAATAGAGTGAGGCATTGGCTGCATATTCATCATCATTTGCATGCTATCATTCGAGCGGTCGGTCATAGAAAATTTTATCGTTTGTCCAACCCGAACCTTCAACACAGGGCCCGGCAAAGAATCGCCAAAAACCCAGGCTTTGAAGGGCAGATCTTTGTTGATCTGAAAAATTTTATGCTTCACATCAATCTTCACTTCAACGGTATCGCCATCCTGTAACTTTGGTACATTTGGCGCATAAGCAAGTGGTCCTTTAATCGCCGTATCTGTATTTGGCGTTGTACTGACTACTGCAGGCGGCGAACCAAGCACCTTTCCTGAATTATCGTGATCTTTCGAATTTTCACCTTGTTGCTTACATGAGTATATTAATGAGAGTGCTGCGGCAAATACTAATAATCTTTTCATATTTGTGAAAATTCACATAAAACATGCCACTCCTTTTTCCAGTTCATTCACAATCATACAAATAAGCAAATGCATAAGTATATTTCACTGCTTAAAAACAAAGATCATCGTCGTTTAAGTTGATGTCTTTATTTATTATTGAGCCCTCTGCGCTACTACTATTAAACCTTGTTGCGTCGCACTCTTGTACATTCTGTTCACTGTGCAGCAAATAGAATACTGTGAAGAATATGCAACAGTTGTGGAAGCGAAAGAAATCATCTCTTTCAAAAGACAATGCCAAAGGTCACAATTGTTTCAACGCACCGTAGCTTAGTGAAATGATGCTGAACATAAGAAATAAAAGCTTAATGGAATAACTCCTTCTTTACATTCACAACATATTCCCTTGCTTTTATATTAAACTTTCTGCTTTCATCTATCAAACGCTTTAAATGCTTTAAAAGCTCTTGGGAGTCATTCAAATTTTTTGATAGCTTGTCTTGTTCCCTATTAACATTATGGATGAATTGGTCGTTCATGACGAATAGTTTTTGTAATGCTTATCGTCAGAACATAGTAAAGAAAACAAAATATACCGGCCTTAATCAGTACTATTAATTTGGAAGCTCAAATTATGTATTGGCTATAAGTAATGCAAAGGTACTATTATCAGGAAAGATTACTTATAATTTAATTATGATGCGTGAATAATTGTCTTCTAATCTTTGCAGATTCCTTTTATCGTTGAATGATTATTTGGCTAAAGGACGGACCTATGATTCCTAATCAGGAATTTAATTATCCTTGATATAGTCCGGCAATTAACCGAAACTGCTATAATAATCCATATTCTATTGAGAATATCAACAAGTTATTGTTTGTGCAATTTATTTCGTTACATGTCTGAAAATGTTCTTCAATTGATGAATGTGCCGTTGCGTATGATACACGACAAAATGAAGGATCTCGAATTTTGATATTTTGCTAAACACATGATGATCAATCGTTTCAGACAGATCAATCATGGCGCATAATTTTTTTATTTGTTCAACAGAGTGTCTTAAGTCAGCAACCAATTGCTTCATATTATATATTTCCTGTGTTGGCAAAATAAATTTTGGCGATTGTAGTTTTGAATCAAAATTTAAAAACACCTCTTTTAATTTTGCTACACCTTCATCAATATTTCCTGAAACTGTTCTTCCTTCTTCCTTCAACGATTGTATCATTGCTCTGTTTGAAAGCATTACATGCTCAGCTACCTGTGCAGCAGTCCAGCTATTTTCAAAGGGAAGTGTGTTAATCTCTTCTTCGTTGAATAATGAAATCGTTTTTAATAATTCTGAAGTGGTTTCGTCAAGCGATTCAAATAGCTCTTTTGTATTGAGTTTTTCAGTTGTCATTTTTTTTGTTTGATGTTCATCATTAATCATAACACAAACCTACCATTGTAAATAAAAAATGAAAGGGTGTAAATACGGCAATAAGAGGTGTTGGTTGTGACAAACTGAGGGACTTATTAAGAGTTATATTTACAACGGACAAAAAAAGCGAGCAAAAAAATAGACGAAGCTGACATCTAAATGAGATAGCAAGCGAAAACTTCAAAAAATCATTTACCGTAAATCGGAGCCTTTTTCAAAAGATATTCTATTGCTGATTTATATGCATTAACGCCACTCCAGAAAGAAGTGCGATCGTTTCCGTAAATTTTATTTCCATCATCAGAATAAATTTCCAGCAGTACAGAGGTTTTATACTCTTGCTGTGTTGTGCTTGTTCCGGTAGCGCTACCTGAATTGGATCTATTTGTGTTTGAAGTTTTTCCATCTTTGTTGGTACCGCTTTTTGAGTTGTACGAAACATTCTCACGGGTTTGTGTGTTGGTTTTATTAAAAGTAACAGTTCCTCTCACTAAGTATTCAACGCTGAGGATATCGCACATTTCAGTCATAGTATAATTCCTGAAATTTTCCTTGGTGATTCCTGCTTTTCCAAGCAGTGCATTTGTAGTAGAGGGATCCTGAAACTTTAATGTGGCTGCTTTATTGCTTAAATAGTTATAGCATTCGCTCTGGATTTTATACCCCATTTCCGGGTCTCCCCCTTGTTGATCATTGATGAAAGTAAATGGCAAAACAGCAGCTTTATTGTTATGGTCTGATTTAGATATTGAGATCGTCATAGTCTTTTCCTCAGTTGCAGGTCCATTGATGTTTTCAATACGACCGCTTGCAAAAACTATTTTTACAATATCGGTCTTCTTTAAATTATAGCTAAGTGTTTCTCCCTTATGAACAAACTTTACAGCATCATCATTTACTTCTGTTACATTTCCTACTTTCACATCGTTATTTTTCATCCATATACTATCATATTTTTCATTGCCCGGGGGCTTATCAT
>JAEZRL010000122.1 GCA_023440945.1 Bacteroidota bacterium | reverse complement strand
GTATATGTCTTGAAACTTTTTTCAAAATTTCAAGCTGGCTTGCATAAGCCGATTCAGGTAATCCTGCTTCTTTCAATCCGCAGATATTATCCGCAATTGTATTCTGATAACGAACCGCAGCCGGAATAATATGATTCAATGCCAAATCACCCATAATACGTGCTTCTATCTGCACTTTCTTGATATAATTCTCCAGTTCTATCTCGTGTCTTGCTTCCAACTCTGTATGCGTATATACTTTGTTGTTGGCAAATAAACTTTTTGCTTTATCGGTGATGATAGAATCTAAAGCCAGCGGTGTGGTCGGCACATTTTGTAAACCACGGCGTTCTGCTTCGTGATGCCATTCTTCGCTGTAACCATCACCTTCAAACAATATCTTTTTGCTGTCAACAATATATTTCTGAATGATATGCATAATGGCGATCTCTTTCTTATCACCTTTAGCGATCAATTCATCCACTTCTGTTTTAAAATTCTTCAGCGTTTCAGCCATGATCGTATTTAAGGTGATCATTGCATTGGCACAGTTAGCAGAAGAACCAACGGCACGGAATTCAAACTTATTACCGGTGAAAGCAAAAGGAGATGTTCTGTTTCTGTCTGTATTATCAAGCAATAATTCAGGAATGCTGCGATGAAGATCAAGTTTAAGAATGGCTTCATCCTGCTCATCAAAATTACCGCTCACTCTTGATTCAATATCGTTCAAAACTTTTGTAAGATAACCACCAATGAAAACAGAAATAATAGCAGGCGGCGCTTCGTTTGCACCCAAACGATGATCGTTGGAAGCAGAAGCAATAGCCGCTCTTAAAATATCTGCATAATCATGCACTGCTTTGATGGTGTTCACAAAGAAGGTGAGGAACATTAAATTGGTCTTTGGCGTTTTGCCCGGCGCCAATAAATTAACACCTGTATCAGTTGCCATGCTCCAGTTATTGTGTTTACCACTTCCGTTGATGCCTGCAAATGGTTTTTCGTGCAGCAACACTTTCAGGTTGTGACGTTTTGATACACGTTCCATCACATCCATCAGCAAAATATTGTGATCAACCGCAATGTTCACTTCTTCAAATATCGGTGCACATTCATATTGCGCAGGTGCAACCTCGTTGTGTCTTGTGCGCAAAGGAATGCCCAGTTTATATGCTTCGGTTTCAAAATCACGCATATAAGCATATACTCTTTCAGGAATAGAACCAAAGTAATGATCTTCCAGTTGCTGGCCTTTTGCAGGAGCAGCGCCAAAAACAGTACGACCTGCCTGGGTAATGTCAGGACGGGCATTGGCCAGCGCTTCATCAATCACAAAATATTCCTGTTCCCAACCCAGCGTAGGCGTTACTTTTGTAATGTTTTTATCAAAATAATTTGCTACTTCAACGGCAGATTTATTCAATGCTTCAAGCGCTTTTAACAATGGCGCTTTATAATCAAGTGATTCACCTGTATAAGAAACGAAAATCGTGGGGATACATAAAGTTTTGCCATAACCAATTTCCATAATAAAGGCAGGTGAAGAAGGATCCCAGGCTGTATAACCACGTGCTTCAAATGTTGCACGTAAACCGCCACTGGGGAAGGAAGATGCATCCGGCTCCTGTTGTATAAGCGCACCGGCATCAAACTCTTCTATTGGTGTGCCATCGCTTTTGATGGTAAAGAAAGAATCGTGTTTTTCCGCAGTCGTACCCGTTAATGGCTGAAACCAGTGCGTGTAATGCGTTACACCTTTTGATTCTGCCCAGGCACGAATGCCGCTAGCGATCTGGCTGGCTACGGCACGGTCAATTTTTTTGGCGCCTTTTACACTGGAGACAAGACTTTTATAAGCTTCATCACTTAAAAATTCCCTTGCCGTTTTCAGGGTGAAAACATTTTCTTCAAAAATGCCCGTGATGCGGGGCGAACTTTCATTTTTGCAGAATTTGTTCTCGCTGGTTAATTTTTCGATTGCATGAAAGCGTAATGACATATATGTTTTTTTAAAGAAGAAGATTGCTTTTTGATCAGATTAAATAAACTTTTTTCAAATCAAAAACAAAATAACATAGCAAAAGTATTATCCATATATGAAAAAGAAGATAATTTTTTAAAAAAAGAATATATAATTTTTTTATTAATATTTATGTTTCCTCAGAAAAAGCAGCGGTAAAAGCAGGAAAAAAGGTGTGATAAATAGAGTGATAACATCTGTTTTATATCGCACCAAAGCACCTAAAAAAGGAACGGTGTAGGCTTCGATCATCAATACAGAAAAACTAAAAAAAAGGCAAAAAATAAAAGCAGGCGGAAATGTCACACGTTTTTTGAATACAGAAATTACAGCAAGAAGGATGATAATAAGAGCGAGAATATTTTCGATCAACGGCGGTACGTAACCAAAATTTTTTACGTCAGAAGGATAGGGACGAAGAAAGATAAGATCCAGCGCTGAAGGAAAATAATGAATAAAACTTGAAACCGTTGGCTGCAAAACGGGAACAGGTATTTCCGAGTCACCGGAAAGAACCATGAACTCCTGTTGTTTGTTGGTGATAAATTGAGCGAAGTTGTAAGTAGAAAATTGAAAAGACAAAAAGAAAAGAAGTATTCCAAAACCATATATTAAAACAAACACAAGCCATTTTTTTGCAGGATATTTTTCTGCCAGCCACCACGCAAACAAAGCAGGTAATAAAAGCAACGCAATAAAATTGCGGATGGCAAAAAGAAAAAGAAAACACAAAGCAATAAGCAAACAATAACCAATAACAATTTTTCTTTTTTCTATTTGGAGGTAAAAGAAATACAGGATGAGTGCGATGCAGGAAAATATAAACCCATCTTTATGAATACCGCTGCAGTAGAAAGCAAAAGAAGGCCATAAAAAAACAGGAATGATAAGCCATAACTTTTTTGCATTCGTTATTTTTTTTAATAACCGGAAAAATGCAACCGGTCCAAAGAAAAATAGAAAGTTGAAGAAGATAATATCCGCATAATAATTGGAACCGGTAAACACATTACAAACTGCCAGCAGTTTGATGATGATATTATTTTTAAGATCGTTCCAGTAAGAATCTTTACCTGCAAACAAACCTCCGCTTTCATTATAACCATACGTAAACAGGTCTTTGATGAATGCAACAGGATCATGCAAAAGCCATTGCGTTTCTTTTACGCTTTGATGGAAATAATGATAAGTGTCCGCATCGTTTATATAAACAGGCAAAGCATAAAACCATGCGAAAGCAAGCCCGGCAGCGATCTTTAACACAAACAAACCAATAAGCCAGTGCTTGCCAAGACCCGCATTTTTAAAGAAGGAAATCATTGTTATCAGCCAGCAAAAGAAAACAAGATAAAATATGAAAATGATGTAACTCAAGCAGATGGTTTAGCAGCAAGATAAAAGATTTTGAATAACTGGTATCACTGATAAGAACTGATGGTTGATAAGTTAATATCAGGTAAATCAGCACAATCAGTAACATCAGTTATTAAAATTTGAAAATATTTTTAAAAACACTTGCATTTGTAAAAAATGCGCGCAAATTTTAAAGTCGAATTCCCGCCGAACCCAATAAAAACAATTTTCCCCATTTTTTGATTTTGTGTCTGCAGTAGTGCGTGAGGTGGTAGAGTTAGTAATGATTTAAAGCTAAATATAAAACATGTTTAATAATAATCGATCTCCGGAAAATACTCAAAATATTTCCAATTCAGCTCTTGATGATCCATTTACAAACCATGCAAAATGCAGTCGCATTTCGACCTTGGTATTCAACTAACTGCATGATCAACTGATGAAAAACAATTTATCATATTATATCAAACCACTTAAACTTCATAAATGCGATGGTCACTAAGCATTTAATATGCTTGGTTTTATCTTTTTTAAACAGCCTAAATAAAATCATATGTATATTAAATTCGATTTTCCCCTTGCCTTTCTAATTCTGTTAACCATTATTTTAATGGGTTGTAAAACGACGCAAAACTCAACCAGAAACAATCATCAAAATGATACCTCCGTCAATCCTAATCCTATGCTTACTTTCGATATAAACAACAAGGAAATAGACTATGGCCCACTCGCGAATGGGTATGTTAAACAGGATCAAGACTTCAATTTAAGCTTGATCAACTATAATCCGTTATTACTAAAAGTTTCTGCATCAAATACCTTGCTTACTAATTACATAACAGAATCGGCTGGAAACAATATTAATGCCTATGTCATGATAGATGCAAAAATAGCAAATAACGCTACTCCTTCAGGCTTAGGAAGCTCTGATAAAAAGGATACAGCTAAAGTCCCTCCTGAACTATTAGATATCGTAAAAAATTTAAGTGATCAAATATCTCTTTTGAACAAGGATGTTCAATCAATAAATGATTACTATAATATTTTATTGGGGTTTTCAGGGTTAGTGAAGGAATGGAAGAAACAAATAAACCTTACAGAGATAACCGTTACAAATGCACTTAAAAAACTAAATAATAATCTTGGTGATAATATAAACGAAGTATATCAGTCCCATCCTGGACACTTAAACCCTTTTAGTAGCAATGTTATTGGCACTCATGATAATTTTACTCTAACATCTGATGTATTAATAAGTGCACCCCAGAAATATATAGTGATAACACAACAGGACCTTCAAAGATTAAATGAGCTTATAAATACAATTGATAAATTCAAGGCAAAGAATAGTAAAGAAATAGACCGATTTATAAATAGTAAGGAGGTTTCAGATGAAATAAATTATGCCACTTATGATTCTTATTTTAAATACTTAACAAATAGCACGCAAATATTTCAAAAATTTATGTCCGACTACACAACAGCTTATTCAAAGAATATATCAGATCTGGTGGATAATGTTTCTCTTGTTAAAAATTTGCGCTTTACTGAAAATTTCGGCCCTTTTTCGCTCGGAGGTGAAGACGAGATGATTATAAAGATATCAGCTATGAATACTCTAACAAATGATGATATTTTTAAAAATTATAAAGGTATTTTAGTAAAAAGAAAAAAAGGAATCAAAATAGATTTTTCTGCTGGTATTTTCGGTTCCGGATTATATGATAATGAATATGTGACGTCGCAGTTTTCACAAATCGTTCAAGACACTACAGTCGTGGACAACGAAATCAAGATTGGACCAAAACAACAAACATTTAGCACAATAATCAGGAGAAAAAATGCCAAATTTAGCTATGGTCCTATCGCTTTTATTCATTTTCATAGTATGCGTAATTCATGGGTAAACCTAGGTGGATACATTGGAACCGGACTTTTATTTAAAGAGGACTCTAAACCTGTACTGTCAGTTGGGTTAAATGCTTTAATGGGTAATTACCAGAGGGTTATTGTTGGGATAGGAGCCGCTTCCGCTAATGTAACTCGATTATCATCGAAATATGAAGTAGGAAAATCGTATCCAGAAACCATTACTGATGTTCCTAAGGAAAGTCAAATTAAAGTATCTTGGTTGGTATCACTTTCATGGAACTTGACAAAAAACAATCCTGAAAAGAAGTAGTTATGAAAAAAAAAATCTGGTTAATTAGTCTAACCTTTGCGTTCATAACCACCTATTCTCAAGAACCTCTTCCTAAGTTAGGTTTGTTAGAATCCACGGCAGAACGATTAGATTCCCTACCTGAACGTGTATCTGTTTCTGTTCCTCCCGATGCAAAACTTGATTCGGCAAAAGACCTTTCCAAATTCTTTCCTCCTGCCGGAGATCAAATGAAACAAGGATCATGCGCCGCATTCTCTTCTGCGTATGAATATGTAAGTTATTTGGAGAATTTAAAGAATCCATCTCGATTTGAGATAAATGGAGTTTTAGAGGCTTCAAAGGTTTTTAGTCCCACGTTTGTTTACAACACAATTGTTAATAGTCAAGTACCTAAAAGAAAAAGCTGTGAAAAAGGAATATTCTTTGATGAAGCGCTTAGAGTAATTCGAGATAAGGGAGTTCCCACCTTATCAGATTTTGCTTACAATGGCGGAGACTCATTAGGCTGTTTAGTTCCCGTAGACAAAAAAGTAAAAGATAAAGCAGCAAAACATAGAATTGCTGCCTTTGAGATTATACCGAAAGATTTACTATCGATACGGTATAATATATTCTCTGGTTACCCTGTTATGGTGTCTTTGGATGTTGATACACCATTTGTAACTGATGGTTATGATCATGGGAAGGAGGGAACGCCTTTTATTTGGCATTATAATCCAGCCAAGAAATATGGCCGTCATGCAATGGTTTGTACTGGATATGATGATAATACAAAACTTTTTAAAATTCTGAACTCTTGGGGGCTTACTTGGGGGCAAGAAGGATATTTTTACATGACTTATGAAGATTTAAAAACCTATGCAAAAGAATTATATATTGCTTATTCATTAGACGAATCCTCAGTTCCAGCAAACAGGATGACTTCCCAGGGAAAAGGTGAGCCTCCAGTGATTGAAGGCGAATTTGCAAGTTGGTTTAAGGTAGGTTATTACAGAATCTATAATAACTTAAACATAGGTCTAACTTTTTTAGATAAAAATAAACTTAGTATTATTGTTTCCTTTACAGATAGGACTAACGGCAACATTGTACAAAGTCTTTACCTTAATAAAGGAGATACGAAAAAATTTGTATATAAAAACCGTACTATAAATTTTGCTTTTACTCACATTGGTCCTGCAGGACGTTTACCAACGACGGCAGCATTTTTTACAGTTAATACCGAACCTTTAATAAGCGTTAGGGATACTACAATTGAACTTGGAGATGTAGATAGAATTTGTGCTGTACATTCTGGAGGCATAGATAGAAACTTTGGGGCAGATCCAATTGTAGAATTGTCATTAAGGTTAGATGCAGTAAAAAATTCAGTGGTTATTCAAATAACAGCGAATATGACTGAACCAGGTGGAGATCATACATCTGGAAATGTACATTTTTATCAGCAGGTGCTCCGACTTCCAGAAAATTGTGAAATCGAAAGTATACTTTCACCCGTTGAGATAAATATACCACCAACACAGTTAAGAAATAAAGGAGAAAACTCATTCAGTTTTGACCAGAAAATTTCCCCTGTATTTTTAATAGGTCTTATTGGAGATAGCGATGATAACAATAATGACGATTTATTTCCAGGCCCATGTGTCGATGATAAACATGCTCAAATTCGCGAAATAAAGTTTTATCCACTGAAGCTTAGATATACAATAACTCAATAATTAAGAAAAACAAACGATATTATCCAACGTCGCAAAATTTTCTTACCAAAGAGGGAAAGCATATAGGATAGAAAAAATGATAATTCCTCCTGCTCGGCTTATTCTCCCAGCTCAGCGAAGTGTTCGGACGTCTCGGCGAAGTTTGCAACTTCGCCGCATCTATTTTAAAGTTTGTAACTTTTTATTCAACATTCAAGTAATAAAGAAAGAAGTTTAAAACTTTAGGATAATATAAGCGAAGTTGCAAACTTCGCTTAGCTTCTGTTCAGTCAACATACATGTTATTTAAACTTCGCTTATTCCCCTGCTTGGCGTAGCCTGTAGAAGTAGCTATATAAATTTTAAACTGAGGAGCGATTAAACGAAATGGTGTAAGACGCAAAGAAATTACTTTTTTGGGGGCTGAATATCTTCATGTTTAATTACATCTCTAAGTATGGAAAGCTGCCACTGTTTCAAAAAAATTTGTTTTTGAATAACAACCTCTGTTTCTTCAGGCTCTCCAATTTGCACAGAGGCCAGAGGTGGATTACCTAAATCATATATATCACAATGTGAATAGTTATTTATATGTTCATTCCTGAATGGCGTGAAAGCAATTTTAAATCTTTTTTTGTTCAAAATAGATTCAACATTTGTACAGGCAATTCCATATAGCTTATCTTTCTTTTTAGTACTTGCGATGTAATGACCGACTTCCAAACAATGGTCAATTGTTTCTATTTCCAACCTATTACAAGAGAGCTCATACTTACCTGAACGTTTTTGGAAGGCAAAGTTCAAAAAGTTTGGCTTAAGAATATTTTTATTGAGATTTATGTTTTGGGGGCTAAAAACATGTCTTATTATTCTTTCTTCTCTAAAGAACGAGTGAGGGAATCTCGTCCCTATATAAGGCATCCAAGTCAGAAATAACCTCTTTGAATCCGGCCTTTTGAATATCGCGTTTATCAACTTTCTTAGGATCTTTATCATTATACAAAACAAAATAAGAATATTTTGTTTTGCCTATTTCTAAGGATAATTTTTCATGTCTTTCATTTATCCATTCAATAGTAATAGTACCGTGGGGGTTAGGGTAAATATCGTCAACCCTATCAATAAAATCATTGTTGAGAATATGTGTTATTGTTTCAACGTTCTCGATAACTTCTGAGAATGGTTTAAGCGCACCATAACCATCCCAGTTATCATCCAATTCGCTTAGTTCAATTACTTTATTTTTCAACTGTTCGAATTTAGACTGCATAACACAAAATTAATAACTTCGAAAGAATAACTGAGTTCCACTCCTGATCGTCTTGGTTTTCTGGCTAAGTTGCCGCGTAAACAAATCTCTGATTTGTCTTACACCCTCCCCACCTCCACAACCCTCACCCCTGCTCGGCGTAGTCTCCTGGACTACGTCGCCGCGTAAACAAATCTCTGATTTGCTTTACACTCTCCCTACCTCCACCACCCTCGCCCCCGTATTTTTTAAATAATCTTCAAACCTTCCTCCCTTACCCTTCACCATTTTCAAACAAGCAACATAATACTTAACACCTTTCGGTATATCAATAACGCAACTATCATCCGCCACACTTGCTGCAGAAGAAGCAATAACTTTTGGTTCAGCAATAACACAACTATCCTTTTCAACTCTATCACCGAAAAACAAAACACTCCACTCCATCTTAAACTCTTCTGTTCGCAAAGAGTTGACAAACCCATTTTTCCACGCAATCGTTAGCTGTTTTTTTGCCGTCTTTATTTGCGGTACAATAAGCACATGAAAACGCTGCAAAGGATAATCTTCATGCAACTCTAATCCTTTCACAGATGCAAGCAGATCATAAAATTCCGTACAACCACAGCTTCGCATCCTGCTCAGGATATTGCTCCAGGTATTGCTCTTCTTAAAAGGTTTATAGACTCCATTCAAAAGATCATGCAATCGTTTCGCTGCCGCATTGATTGTTTTGGCTTTGTTCGCATTGCTTTGCAACACAGCATTAACAGGAGCAGGTTTGTAAGTGCCTCTTGGCTTGCGTACATGGTTGCCGTAGGTTTTGCTGTTCACATAAACCACCTCATCAAACGTTCCCTGCAATTGAAGAAAAAGGCTGTTATTTTTGGCCATATAGGGTTGATTGAATAAATTACATCATGCAATTAAACAATGTTATTGCTCCCTCTAATTTACTTCTTATCCGGCGCTTCTCCGCTTAAAATCTCCTCAAATTCTTCACCCTTATAGTAACCTTACAGTGACCTTATAGTGATTTTATAGCGATCTTACTTCGTACCAACCTCTACCCAAACAGCAGGTCAGCTTTCACTACGCTATACCACTAATCGAAGACTCAGTTTACATAAATAGTAAAGTTATTTGAGCTAAAGATCAAGGGACTTATGCTGAAGTCACAGTAGTATTACACCTTAATCAAGGCAAATGAAAAAACGGGCTGAAATCGACGAAGGAGATTCGCGAACACCTATACAAACAATAACAGGTACAGTGAGCAACTCGTTTTTTTCTTTACTTTTTTGTGTCAAAACAAAAAAGTAAAGTCACCCATCCTACAACCTAATCACAGCAAAAAGTTTACTCAAACTTGCTTATACGTTTGTCTCGCAGATCTTAGTTTCTTCTTCCAAAAGATATAAGACAAAATACCTGTCCCAAACCATAACAGCATAAAAAGCAGCATTGGATCAAAGGCTTTGGCTACAGCAATACTGGAATATACAGCGCCAAAAAGATCGAAAAACAACCCGGCATAAGCCCATTCTTTCACTGTTTTTAGTCCGGGAATTAAAATCGCAATTACGCCAATAAGTTTGGCATAACCCGTAAAGGGAATAAAATATACGGGGTAACCAAGCTGTTCGTGTATCAGCATCTTTGCATCTTCATTTACAATTATGCTGCTGTAAGAAGAAAATAGCATAAGTGCCGCGAATAAAATGGTAACTACCCAATAAACGGTCATTACCTGCAAATTACCGGCGGCGAGCCATCGCAAAATCTGCTTAAACTTATTCGACCGGAATTAAGGCTCGAATTGCGTTCGGCCCTTTACCAGGCAGTGCAAAGACAAATGCCGGTTGAAGCAAGGGGGTTAAAAGTTACAATTGGAGACAGAGCCGAAACTATAAATATTCATCTGCGGCCGGTATTCAGGCAAAAGGAAGTAGCACATGGATATATCCTTGTTTTATTTGAACAGGCACAGAAGAAAGAAACAAAAGAAGTTGTGTTGAGTACGGATGAACCGCTTGCACGTAAATTGGAAGAAGAGCTGATAAGACTAAAAGCACAGCTTAGAGCTTCAGTTGAACAACACGAATTCCAGGCAGAAGAATTAAAAGCTTCCAATGAAGAATTGCAGGCGATGAACGAAGAACTACGGTCAGCAGCGGAGGAACTGGAAACAAGCAAGGAAGAACTTCAGTCCATCAATGAAGAGTTGAGAACTGTTAACCAGGAACTGAAGGTAAAAGTGGAAGAAGCGATACATACAAGCAATAATCTTCAAAACCTCATAAACTCTGCAGATATAGCAACGATCTTTCTCGACAGAAGTCTTCGTGTTTCTTTATTTACACCTCCTGCAAGAGAAATATTTAATCTTATTCCAAACGATATTGGTCGTCCGCTTTCAGATATTACCAATCGTCTTGATTACGTGAATATGTCTATGGATGCAGAAACAGTATTGGAAAAATTACTGATCGTTGAAAGGGAAGTAAGATCAACAGATGGCAGAAGTTTTATGATGCGGGCTTTGCCTTACCGCACGGCAGAAGATCGCATTAATGGCGTCGTATTTACCTTTTTTGACATTACCAAACGCAAACAGGCAGAGGAAGCTTTACAGGAATCAGAAGAGCGTTTGCGGTTATTGATAGAAAGTGCAAAAGATTATGCCATTTTCAGCAGTGATACCGAAAGGCATATTACAAGTTGGAATACGGGTGCAGAAACAATGTGTGGTTATACTGAGCATGAAATTCTGGGACAATTGGAGGATATTCTTTTTGTACCTGAGGATAGGGAGCGAAATGTTCCGCAACAGGAAGCCGAAACGGCAGATAAAAAAGGCCAGGCAATTAACGAACGTTGGCATATTCGTAAAGACGGCTCGAGGTTTTGGGGATCCGGTTTAATGAACCCTTTAAGAGATAAATCAGGAAAGCTGATAGGGTTTGTAAAAATTATCCGTAACCTTACTGAGCGTCGTCAGGCTGAAGAAACACTTCAAAAAAACATGGACGAATTAACACGTTTCAATAAAGCAATGGTGAGCAGAGAACTGCGTATGATAGAATTGAAAAAAGAAGTAAACGAACTTGCTGCAAAACTTGGTGAAGCTGAACGCTATCCGCTTGATTTTACAAATGAAGAAGGAAACAATGCATAATAAAAACAGCCAAACGAAGCAGAAAGCTTTTATTGCGGTTAATATTGGCTTGTATATTGTTTGATGTTAAATAGGAAACAAAAACTACCTAAAGCGTACGTCATGAAGAAAATTCTGGTAGTTGATGATGATGAAGACATCCGAAATCTTATTGTATCATTATTGAGAATGAAAGGATACGACTCATCCGGTCTTGGTGATCTTAACGCATATCAACTAAATGACTTACCTGATCTCATCGTGCTGGACTATTTACTTTCCGGAAAAAATGGTATGGATATTTGTAAAGCATTACGCCAAAAAAAAGAAACACGATATATTCCCGTTATAATGATTTCTGCTTTAGCCGATGCAAAAGAAAAATGTCTTGCAGCCGGCGCAGATGAATTTCTTAGTAAACCTTTTAATGTAAAAGATCTTGTTGCCTGTGTAAAAAAGGTATTAGCCGAGCATGATATAAGACAAGTGCGAAGTGACTGATTAGTGTGATAAACAGCATTTGTTTTCTCCTATGTCTTTTAGCAATAAAAATAACTTTTTAAAATTTTACTGCACTTTTATATTCCATTTTTTTATAGAAAGAGCACTTGTTCTCAAACTCCTCAACAGAGTTTGAACTTAAATTTACATCCCGTTGACTTTGCCAGTTATTCTGTTCTTAAGCTCTTTACTGGATTTGCAACTGCTGCTTTTATTGCCTGGAAACTTACGGTTACAAGTGCAATAATTATCGCCGAAATTCCACCAGCAAAAAATATCGACCAACTAATGTTGATGCGATAAGCGTAATCCTGCAACCATTGATGCATGTAATACCATGCAATAGGTGTTGCAATCGCAAAGGCAATGGCAATGAGTACGATGAATTCTTTTGAAAATAAATAAACGATGTTGCCGACAGAAGCGCCAAGCACTTTGCGAATACCAACTTCTTTTATTCGCTGTACTGCCATGAATGAAGCCAAGCCATATAAACCAAGACAGCTAAGAAATATAGCGATGGCTGCGAAAATTTTATATAACTGGGATAACTGGATTTCCTGTTTATAAAAACTTGCAATTTTATCATCTAAAAAACGGTATTCATAAACGTAATCCGGAAATGTTTGCTCCCACACCTTCTTAATAGATTGCATGGTAGCGGCCATGTTTGTAGTTGAAAGTTTTATGGAAGCCTGGCGATACATAGTGCTGTTGGTAGCAATAAGCAATGGTGACAGATCATTTCGCAAAGACCTGTCATTAAAATCTTTCAGTACACCAACAACCGGACATTTTATAAGTCCACCCATTATGCTTACTTCTTTGTTTAATATATCTTCCGGTTTTTTAAGTCCTAAACTTTTCACAAAGGATTCATTCACTAAAAATTCTTGTGTCCAACCGGAAGGTTGCAAATTTCTTCCTGCTACCAATTGTAGTTTATACGTAGGCACATATTTATCATCGGCGAACTTGGTAATAGCCTGGAAATCTGCATCTTTTATTGCACCATCGAATTTCAATGTGGTAAACATATTATTTTCATCTTCGGCTGGTGAGTTAGAACAGAAGGTTACGGACTGCACGTCGCTTATCGACAATAACTGCTGTTTTACATAGTCTTCGGCTTTGTTGTGACTTGGACGATAAGGAACATTCACAATGGCATCTTTATCAAAACCCAACGGTTGATTCATAAAATAATCCATTTGCTTTACAATAATCAGTGTCCCTATGATGAGCGCCTGCGCAATGATGAATTGGAATACTACCAATCCTCTTCTTAATGAAATTCCCTTTGTAGTATTTACAGTTAGTTTACTCTTTAAAGCAGTAACAGGATTGAAACGTGATAAAACAATAGAAGGATAAAAACCGGCAAGTGCGGTTACAACAATTGTTACAGTCAAGAGAAATAAAATAATTGCAGGATTGCTGAATATATTGAATGAAAGAGAGAGTTCCAAAAGTTGATTTACATAAGGCAATGTAAGAAGTGTAATACCTGCAGCAAGTATTACGGCAGTTGTAACTATTAAGAATGTTTCAAGGATGAATTGGATTTGCAATTGAGATTTATTACTTCCCAAAACTTTTCTTACGCCAACTTCTTTTGCACGATTAACAGCTTGTGCAGTGGAGAGGTTGATAAAGTTTACGCAGGCAATCAACAGAATGAATGCCGCAATCAGCCACAATACATTAAGCAGTTGATGACTGATCGTTTTGTTGCTGTAATTGCCAGCTTCTGCATCATAGTGTACAGCACTTAACGGTTGTATATCATAATTGTCCTTGTTGTCTGTGGGCAGTGTCTTACGTGCATATGCACGTAGTTGGTGATTGAAATTATCAACAGAACTGTTTGGCGGCAACAAAACATAACAACTAAAGTCAGGCGCTGATTGATCACCCGGTTGTTGAAACCCGTATTGGGCGTCACC
>JAEZRL010000112.1 GCA_023440945.1 Bacteroidota bacterium | reverse complement strand
GATGAGAGTATATTGTTTGTTTGCTGTGCTTCTTATGAGTTTGCAGGTGATTGCACAATCTTCTTTTGGTAATACGCCGGATATTCCACTTATACGTAAAGTGTTTCACGAAAATATCGATGCATCTCAAAAAGCAATTTTGAAGCTTGACGGAATGAGTGATAATCAATTTGCTCCTTCTCAGGATGAAGAATTGAATGTACGTCTCACTTATACGGCTACAAAAAAAATAGATGATATTCAAAAAGCAATAGAAGCAGATTCAACTTTAGATAATAACAATAAAATAAAATTTTTAAGAGGATTGAATGAAACGCTTGCTGCTTTTATCAGCGATTATAAATTCCGTTCGGTAAAAGCTTCTCTCTTTCCTGACCTGATAACAGCTTACCAGGATGGAATGAAGCTTGAAGTAAAAGATGCTTCTATCCAACCGGTTATCGATGGAAATCCTTTAGAAATAGGGAATATATTAATAAAAACGATTGCCTTCAGCAGTAATCCCGGTGCTGCAAGTGCAAGAAATTCGCTCTTTTTAAAATATTGTCTCAAGCACCCCGAGCAAATATTGTCAAGTTTGAGTAAGAATCTTGATTGGCCTTTTACCGATAGCCTTATAAGCATTGCAGCAAAATATGACCCTGATGAATTGTATAATTACGCAGCAGCACCGAATAAACTGGGTAACAGAATTGTTGAAAGTCCTGATCCTTTAGTAAAGGTTATTGGCCGTATGGCAAGATCAAAAAATGGTCGCCAGTATTTTCCTTTCCTTGATAATATCTACAAAGGAAAAATTACGATGGATGAGATTGATTCAGTAAAAGATAATCCTTTTAAATATTATCGGTTACTTGTAAACACTAAGATTGATTACGCAGACAGAGTTCGCCTTCGCGATACGCCGATGGCGATGTCCACTATCAATGATCGCTTAATGATATCAAGCCAGTTTCTTATTAACGAAATAAATGGTTTGCATGAATCTCCTGATGCTGTACGTTTTAAGATTCTTCAATCATTAACGCCACAGGAATTGTATTATCTCGCTGTAATGCATGAAGAAGAAATTTATACGTCAAGTTATACCCATGGTGTTTATCCGCTGATATTTAAAAAGATGAAAGTTCCTCGTGGTGATTCTTTATTAATAAGTGTTCGTTTTGATCATTTTAAAAAATGGATCAAGATGGCTGCGAATTATAACACGCTGGATAATTTTCTTAAGACCATGGATAAAGACAATGCGCAGTTGTTGATGAAAGCATTTGTGAATGGTCTTGATAAGAATAAAGGAAAGAATGGTCTTGAAGATGCGGTTGATGTTGCAGGTTCTTATGCCAGCATAACAGATAAAGATATTCAGAAACTGATATTGGAGCAGGTTCAATCCAACCTTCAACAAGCGAAAGCGACAAACAACAAACGGGCTTATAATATCTATGATATTCTAAATACTTTATTTCTTTCAATGGATCCGGCAAATCACATTAATGTTTCACAGGCATTAGGCATTCCGCCGGTATATGATATGCCTTTAAAATATTTGAAAGATTCTGCAGGCAGAATAATCATTCAACAATTTTTTTATGGTGATAAGGATGGAAAAGAAGGTTACAATGCTTTTGTGAATGCATTTCACAATAGCAACTGGAAGATGACTTCTAATAATCAATGGACAACTTTTGCCTCTGCGCACGGTTTCCCGGTAACTATTTATTCCAATAAACCGCTGGATGAAACTAAAAACCTTGATGCACAGGCACAACAGGCACTTTCTAATTATCTTGAAGAAAAGAATTTAAGCCCGACAGTCGTGTTGCATCGTGGTCACAGTTATTATTTGCCCTCAACTATTGATCAGTTGCCCGCATCTGCAAAAGTTATTTTGTTAGGTAGTTGCGGTGGGTATCAAAGTCTTGATCAGATATTAAAGATTTGTCCAAATGCGCATATTATCGCTTCTAAACAAACCGGAACAGGTTCTATTAACCTGCCACTTATTAATGGTATTGTTACAAAATTGAACCAGGGTAAAGATCTTGATTGGCCAGCATTGTGGAAAAGCTTTTCTTCCAGGTTTGCTCATAATGAAATGTTCAATGATTACGTGCCGCCATATCAAAATTTAGGAGCAGTATTTATTATGGCTTATAATAAACTGCAGGACAGTGAAAATGCAGAATAAATAAAGGAATAATTGCGCAATAAAAAAGCCTCAATGAATTTATTTCACTGAGGCTTTTCTTTTATAATTATTATTGCTACTGTTATAAAGTTTTCAATACATCATTCATTGCTCTTACTGCATCTGCACTTTTATTAAACGCAGCTTGTTCTTGTTCATTCAATTTATAATCTATTATTTTTTCCCAGCCATTTTTTCCGATCACTACAGGAACACCCAAACAGATATCTTTTTGTCCATACTCGCCATCCAATGAAACACAGCAGGAGAATAATTTCTTTTCATCTCTAACAATTGCTTTAACCAATGCAGCACCTGCAGCCCCCGGTGCGTACCAGGCAGAAGTTCCTATTAGTTTGGTTAAAGTAGCGCCGCCAACCATCGTATCCTGCACGATTTGTTTTTGCTGATCTTCATTCAAGAACTGTGTTACAGGAACGCTGTTCCAGGTTGCATAGCGTATCAAAGGAATCATTGTTGTATCACCATGACCACCGATAACAATTGCATTAAGATCCGCAGGACTACATTGCAAATGCTGGCTTAACTGGTACTTGAAACGTGCACTATCCAAAGCGCCACCCATGCCAAAAATGCGATTCTTTGGCAAACCTGTAGCCTGTAAAGCGAGATAAGTCATCGTATCCATAGGGTTTGAAATAACGATGATAATTGCATCAGGAGAATGTTTTAAAATGTTTTCAGCAACACCTCTAACAATACCAGCGTTGGTGCCAATTAATTCTTCACGTGTCATACCTGGTTTGCGTGGAAGCCCTGAAGTAATTACAACAACATCACTCCCTGCTGTTTTAGCATAATCGTTTGTACTTCCTGTTATACGTGTATCGAAGTTAAGTAAGGCAGCAGTCTGCATCATATCCTGCGCCTTACCTTCAGAGAGACCTTCTTTAATATCGAGTAAAACCAATTCTTCGCATAAAGCGGCACGAGCAATGTTATCTGCACAGGTTGCACCTACTGCACCCGCACCAACAACTGTAACTTTCATAATCAATATTTTATAGTATAAAAATGTTTAGCGATTGCAAAGGTAATGGCTATGAATGAATAGCGGGGAATGAATTGTGTCGTGTAAATGATGAATGTGAATGCCTACAACTTAGCTTAAGCTTAAATTCGAGACTCGCAACTCAACTCACTTCTTATGAAAAGCGTTCCTGATGTTGCCGCAGAAATCTGTTTCTATCATTTTTTCTGCTAACTCTATCATGTTCTTAAATGCTTTTGCATTGCTGATACCATGACCGATTATCACCGGTTTTGCTACACCGAGAACCGGTGTGCCGCCATAATTCTCATAATGAAAACGATGCAGGTATTCATCATCACCTAAATTCCTTTTTACAGCAATATCGTAAATTGATTCAGCCATTTTTAAAATAACATTGCCTGTAAAACCATCGCAAACAGTAACATCCGTTTTATCCTGAACAAGGTCACGACCTTCAACATTACCAACAAAATTAATAGCAGTATTTTCTTTTAAAACAGGGTAAGTAGCTTGTGCAAGTGTATCGCCTTTTCCTTCTTCTTCCCCAACATTCAATAAACCGACTCTGGGATTTTCAACACCTAAAATATTTTTTGCATACAAACTTCCCAGAACAGCAAACTGATTTAATTGCTCGGGTTTGCAATCTACATTTAAACCAACATCAAGCAAAAGACCTGTGTTGCCGTTTAATTTAGGAACAATGGTAGCAATAGTGGGACGTAAAACACCTTCAATAGCTTTGATGGTGTACATAGTTCCGACAAGCATAGCGCCGGTGTTTCCAGCACTTATAAAGGAATCAATTTTTGAGTGGGATAAAAGATGAAAACCAATGGCTATAGAGGAGCGTTGCTTTTCTTTAAGTGCTTTGGTGGGAGATTCATTATAGCCGATCACTTCATCCGCAAGAACGACCTTAACAAGGTTGTTGTTGAGAAGATGATATTCTTCAAGCAGTGGCTTAACCTGCTGTTCGTCACCAATACAAAAAATAGTTGCCGGGCTATTGTTATTTGTTAGATAAAGCTGTAAACCTTTTACAGCTTCCAATGGTGCATAATCACCACCCATCATGTCTATTCCAATATTCATATACCCGGCAAACTACGAATATAATTTCATCTGAAAATCTATTTGTTACTCCATAGATCAGATGGAACCTCGCATTCTTCTTTAACTTTATAAAAGATCAACATGCTCGGTTTCAACTAATGCTATTAGCTAAGCTTTCAATGGTGCTTTTTCTGCAACCAATTTTCCTTTGTAGTATTATTTTCCTTCGCTTACATGTGCACGATGACGAACATGCAGTTCACCGGTTGTTGTGTCTTTGCTTAACGTAACTTCTTCAGCTTTATAATGCGTTCTTCTCTTTGCGCTGCGTTGCTGAGAATGTCTGCGTTTGGGATTTGGCATAACTCAATTTTTATAATATCAAAAAATATTTATTCTAAATTTTTAAACTGGTCCAAACCTTTCCAGATAGAATTACTGTTGTGATTTGCATCATCTTCCATCTGTTTCAGTTTAGCCAGCACTTCTTTATTGCATTGTGGGCCGGCGATTTCATCGGGTGGACACATTTTCTGCAAAGGAATACTCAAATTGATGAACTCATAAATCCAATCACCAATATATAAATGACTTTCGCCTTTGCTTATATAATATACATCCGGATCTTCTTCCTGGGCATTCATTTGTTCCGGTTCTTCTACCATTTTTACAACAACATTAAACTCATCCCACAGTTGCAGGGTTAAATTATTTCCGCATCTGTCGCAGGTAACGTCAACTGTTCCATCAACATCAAACTTCAGCAACATAAAACCATTTTCTTTATCCAGTTGCAGTTTAACTTTTGCACGGCAGTTTGTAAAATCCTGCTCTCCATAAGGTACAAAGAACTTATCATCAATCTGATATTCAAATTCATGAATGCCGAGCTTAAGACCTACAAACGCAATTTCAAACGCTCTCCGGTTGTTCATGGCCAGATTTTTAAGGGTGGCAAAGGTAGGTATAAAAACCTTTAATGCAAAAGTAAATTGGTTTTATTACAGTTGTTTACGTAATTGCGAAATGTTTTAGGGATGTTTTAAGTTTTTAGAATGAATCGAAGATCGTTAAAGCAGATTTGGATTGGTAATATTTTTTTATTGCTGATTGTATTTCTTATTAAAGCCGCTTCTTTTTTTCCTAAATGGATCGAAGAAGTTTATTCTACACGTTGGTATCCTGCTATTGCTGCTTTTTTGCGATCTGTTTTTGGATGGATTCCCTTTGGTGTGGGTGATATTCTCTATGCAATTTTCTTCTTATTGATTATTATAGCGATTGTAAGAATAATCGTTGCCATCTTCAAAAAAAGAGTAAGCTGGTATTCCTTCTTTTATGGAGTAAGTAAACTGATAAGAATTGTGTTGAATGTTTATATTGTATTCAATATTTTATGGGGATTGAATTATGATCGTCTTGGAATCTCTTACCAGCTAAATCTTATTCCTTCGCAATATGAAACAAACGAACTGCAAACATTAACTGATTCTTTGATTAGCCGGGTAAATTTTTATCGTTCCGTTGTAACAAATGAAGAAGCATATCAACATCAGAATAAGAAAATATTTCAACAGGCAGCAGAAGCATATCATAAAGCAGAAACGCAATATCCTTTCCTGCTGTATCGTCATCTAAGCATAAAAAATTCTTTATATGGCTATCTTGGAAATTATTTAGGTTTTCTTGGTTATTATAATCCATTTAGTGGTGAAGCAAATGTGAATACAACAGTTCCTGCTTTTATCATTCCTTATGTAACCTGTCATGAAATCGGTCATCAATTAGGATATGGTTCAGAAGATGAAGCAAGCTTTGCCGGCTTTCTTGCAGTAAGATCATACAACAATAACTTATTCAATTACTCCATGTGCTTTGATCTGTTTAATTATGCTAACAATGAATTATTTGCAAGAGACAGCATTGCAGCTAAAAATAATTTTCACAAGCTTGATACTTTAGTACGGTTTGATCAGAAAAATTATCGCCGTTTTTTACTTGCACACCGCAATCCTGTTGAGCCGCTGATAACAAAATTTTATTCTGAATATCTCAAAGCAAACAATCAGCCAGAGGGTATAAAAACATACAGCCAGATTACGGCCTGGCTGATTGCTTTTCAAAAAAAATATGGAACGTTATAAATCTTATTGTCTTTGAAGTTTCACTCTTGTAATTGCATTTGTTGTAGATAGTATATTAATTCCCTGTATAACTTCTGTTCTTATATCATTTATAGTTGAAGTCATATATAATATATTGCCCTGCAAACTCAGCTTAGCACCCGAAGCATCCACTTCCTGTGACATGTTATTAAAGAACATAGTACCATTATCGAAATGAATGGAATCAGAACCAATTAATTTGTAGTCAGATGAACTGCTTGTAGCAGGAACGGGAGCTGTAAGAGGCATCTCAACTGTTTGCACTAATTGATCATTCATATAAACTTCAGCTTTTGTTACTGTATTAATGGTGTAAGTGAGATCGTTCAAACTCGCTTTCGAACCATCAAATACCACAGTGCCGCTATTGTTTACTGTTGTGAAATCATTTATGCTTATTGTTTTCTGTTTGCCTGATTCATCGCTAAACTCTTTGATTGATGTTGCTTTTACTTCCATCTCAATAAATTTCCAGGTGCCTTTTATATCTATTGAGCTAGGATTACTATTTTCTTTTTTGCAGGAAGTAAATACGATTACAATAACAAGAAAGTGCAGAAAAAGATTTTTCATTTTTTAAAAGTTTAGAGAGTGATAAAAACTAAATAGTTTTCAAAATGATGTGCAATTAAAATAAAAAAGATCAGACGAGCGACCTCGGTTTAATATCTTAATTAATTTTTCAGGTTAATAGACATAAAAAAGAAGGTGTTTGCACTTTAAGTACCAGCACCTTCTTTAGCTTTTAGTTTTTCGATTCTAATAATGCCACCTTACAAATGCTTCCATAGCTGCATATCTTGTTAAACCAAGCTGAGCATAAAGATCTGCAGTGTTCGCATTTCGTTCTTCAGCACGTTGCCAGAATTCTCTTGCATCACTTCCCTGGAAAGGAACCATATCTTTCTGGCTTTGATGAATAAAAATACCGTAACGTTTTTTCATCACCTGGTCAGGGCTCATCGGTATGGCCATTTGAATATCTGCAATATCCCATTCCTGCCATGCGCCTTTATACAACCAAACCCAGCAATCTTTTATCCATTCTTCGCCTTCCGCTTTTAATCTTCTTAAACTTTCAAATACAATATCCAAACACACTTTATGCGTTCCATGAGGATCAGCAAGATCCCCTGCTGCATATACCTGCTGAGGTTTTATTTTTCTCAATAATTCCATTGTTATCTGCACATCTTTTTCACCCATTGGTTTTTTTTCTATCGTGCCTGTTTCATAGAACGGAAGGTTGAGAAAATGAATTTGATCATCCTTCAAGCCAACATATTTACACGTTGCTTTTGCTTCACTTCTTCTTATTAAACCTTTTACAGCTCTTATTTCTGGCGTATCACGCTGATCTTTTTTCTTGGCCGATAAAAATGCCTGCGTTTCTTCCAGCATCTTTTTACTCTTGCTGTTATCAACGCCGATCAAATCATCAAAG
This sequence comes from Bacteroidota bacterium, assembly GCA_023440945.1. Classification (GTDB taxonomy): domain Bacteria; phylum Bacteroidota; class Bacteroidia; order Chitinophagales; family Chitinophagaceae; genus JAEZRL01. The sequence continues at coordinate 73 of JAEZRL010000112.1, read as the reverse complement.
CCAACAGCTAAGTCAATAAAGCGTGTAACAAATTCATCTGTTACAGCAATGTTTCCACTTGTTTGATAAGCCA